>MHXU01000032.1 GCA_001824555.1 Planctomycetes bacterium GWC2_45_44 | reverse complement strand
CCGCACACGTTATAACTGATAATTTCGCCATCAAATGATTTGACATTGCAATAACGATTTCCATTAGTCGCTGCCGACAAATACGATGCTGCTGCAACAACAATTACCACCATCAAAATTTTTGCTTTTCTCACTGCAATTCTCCTAAATTTAGTTTATATCGCTATTTTCATTCCCAGTGATATGATTTTTTCGCGGGCATCAGGCCGCTTTTTTGCAATCTCGCCCGATGTGCCTGCATTTGCAACCAGTATGGATTCAAATTTCATACCCGTATATTCAGCGGTCAAGGCAAAAGGTTTTTCCAGTGCGTCAAGACCTATATCTTCAAATGCGCTTGCCAGAACAACAAGAGTTTTGCCCTTCAAAGGCGTTTGCATTGTGCCTGCATCGTTATCCCATTTATAAAGCGAAAAAAACCTGTCGAAAATAAGTTTGAGCTGTGCGCTTGCGCCGAAAAAATACAATGGCGTTGCGAATACAATCACATCGACATCCGCCATTTTGGCCAGTACAGGAGTCGCTTCGTCTTTTATACAGCATTCATATTTTTCGCTCGTCTGGCAGAGGCGGCAGGAAATGCAGCCGGTTGCTTTATATTTAAGAACTGCTGTGCGCACAACTTCGATATCTGCGCCCTTTGATTTTGCTCCCTGACAGAACCAGTCAACCATTACGGATGTATTTCCATCCTTTTTCGGACTTCCATTAAGTATTAGTATTTTTTTAGCCATAGCAATCACACCCTTGAGACAAACGCTTCAGAAAGTTTTTTGCGGCGGAGTTTCCTCACAATCACCGAGATGTTGCCATGGTATATTATCTGGCCGCCTTCGACTCTCTGGGTTCAAACTCAACTGCAATCTCTTTTTCCTTGCCCTCTCTTATAACTGTAAGTTCAATTTTCGTGCCAGTCTATATTAACTGTATAAATTGTAGTTCATTTCCATTGCTTTGTCTATATTTTGACTAATTTCCCATCATAGACATAAATAAAACAGATATACAATACCGCAAAATACATAAATAACACAAGAAAACATCGAACGCTCCGCTCTCAACCGTCCGGGAAACTATTTCTTCTTATTTTTCATTTTTTTTGTTGACAGTCCATTGACATGTATATAGTTTATATATTAACAATCTTTTGGTGTTTATTGAAAAAATAAAAAAGGGTGAAAATAATACGCGGCTGTTCCTGAATTTAATAATAGGAGTGAAAAATGAGTGAGTTGTTTATTCCATTGATTTTTTTGGCGGTATGCTGTGTTTTGTCCGGGCCGATTGCGCTGATTATCTCGATTATAGCTCTGAACAAGACAAAAGAAAATTCCGCTCGGCAGGAACGAAAGACAAACGCCGCCGATGCGTCAACTAAACATATTCAAACACTTGCCGATGCGCTTGCGGAGATTGAACGGCCTGTCCCGCCTCCGCTGCCGGTGGTTAGTCCGTCCGCCGAGCCGATTGTGATTATACAGCAGCCAAAAGTTCAGCGGGAGACATTTAATTACTATACGCAGCGGCAACAACAGAAAGACAGCAGAGAAACAGCCATTCTGGAACAAAGAATAGGTACAAGGTGGATACTTGTCGCGGGTATAATTACAGTTTTCGCGGGCGTTGGGTTTCTTCTCAAATATGCTTATGATAATTTTTCAATCGGGCCGACGGGCAGAATAATTGCCGTGGCAATCGGCGGCGGTATCGCTCTTTTGGTCGGTGAAATGACAAGGCGCAGAGAGTACGGCATAGTCGCTAAAGGCGTAACCGCGCTGGGCTTTGCGATGCTGTACGCGGCGGTTTTCGCGGCTTATCAGATTTACAATTTAATCGGTTTTACGCCGGCGTTTGTTTTCGCGACGCTGATTACGGCGGCGACGATGGCTTATGCTGTTGTTTTAGATGAGGTGTTAATCGCGTTTCTAAGTTTGCTGGGCGGATTCCTGACGCCGGCGATTGCGATGTCGAAGATGGATTCTCCTGTGCCGCCGTTTGTTTATGTCCTGATTCTCGGAATCGGCGCGATGCTGTGCGCGTATTACCGAAAATGGAGGACTGTAAATCTGCTTTCGTTTTTGGGAACTTTCCTGCTTTACACAATGTGGTTTGAGGATTCCACATATAATGCAGCTCTTTGTGCCGGTGCAATCCCACCCGTCGGAAAAACGCTATTTGTGCTTGGCTGGCTGGGTGTGTTTTTCGCGATTTATTTAGTTATGCCGATAATTTATGGATTGGTAAAGAAAGTTAAATCCGGCAATGAGGATGCGTGTCTTGTTCTGGCAAACGCGGCGGTAACATTATATTACCTTTATACGGTTCTCTTCGATTCGTACAGAAATTATCTTGCCTTGGCGGCGGTGACGATGGCGGCAATACATTTGGCGGCCAGTGAGATTGCGAATCGCCGATATAAGGAAGATGCGAATTTGCGTTTGATTTTACAGACAATTGGAATTTGCTTTGCGACTCTGGCTGTGCCGCTGTATTTCAAATTGAACGCAGCGACAATCGCCTGGGCTTGCGAAGCGGTTATATTGACGTTAACTGGGCTTCGATACAAAAGCCCGCTAACGCAGGCGTTTGGATTTTTGGTAATGTTCGCAAGCGGCGTATGTCTGTTCTGTGATTTGCCGACGCATACGGAAAAATTCTCTTTCATACTTAACGCTGAATTCGGAACATGGTGTTTTGTAGCTGCGGCAATATATATTTGTCATTTATTATACCGGAAATCACAAAGTTTGCAGAGTTATAGCGCAATTGCGCAAATACTATATGGCTTTTCAGTAATAACATTGTTCATATCGGCATCTATGGAATGGCGCTGGTATTGCAAATATGATATTGTTTCGGCAGGCGACCACATTATGCTAAAAGGGCTTATAATCATACTTACGATGATTATGCTGCTTTTTATTATTCGTCCTATTTCGCCCGGCGGAATTGTGCCTGCGATATTAGCGGCGGGACTGGCGACAATCGGAACGCTGTTCGCTGCTGGTAATTTTCCGAGGTTTCATAACGACAGTTTTACAATCTTTTTTAATCTGAATCTTGCGATAGTTATAATTTTTATAGCAGGCTTGTTTATGGCAGCGCGATTATTTTGGCAGGCCGAAGAAAAAGAATATGACAGTCGCGGCTTTGCGTTTATGTTCGCACTCGGAGCGATATTAACGCTGTGGGTAATTCTCACGGAGGAAATATATCTTTACTTTTACTGCTATAATCGTTTCGAAGAAGCGACGGCAAACTGGAAATTTCTTGCGCAGATGTATATATCCATAATGTGGGCAGTTTATGGAACAGTCTTAATGATAGCCGGGTTCTGGCGAAAAATCAGAACTATGAGATATATCAGTCTTGCTCTTTTCGCGATGCTGCTGGTTAAAGTTTTTCTGATTGACACGCAGGAAATCAGGAATATATATCGCGTCGCGGCATTTTTGGTTACGGGCATTACTCTGGTAGGCATATCTTATCTGTATCAGTTTCTAAAGAAAAAAGGGTTTTTCGAATCTTTGCTCGCTGATGCCGACCGCTCTTTGCAAGACAGAACAAATAAAGAGGCTGAATAAGATTTTTAAAGGTTATTTATATGACGCTCAAACAGGAACTGAATCTGAAAAAAGGCTTTGACCTTTTGGAACACGAAGCGGTGCTGAATGTATATTTCACGGCAACGCTGCTAAAAAAACGAGCTGATTCTTTCTTCAAAACTCTCGGCCTGACCGATGTTCAATTCAATGTCCTGATGCTTCTGCATTATCAGGCGGAAAACAACGAAGGGCTAAGTCAGGCACAATTAGGCGAGATGATGCTCGTCAATCGCGCAAATATCACCACGCTTATCGACAGAATGGAAAAGGCCAATCTCGTAATCCGAACCAGCGTTTCAAATGACAGAAGAACCAACATTATAAAATTAACAGCTAACGGCAAAAAACTTTTCGCTAAGGCAGAACCGCTATACGCTCAACAGGTAAAAGAAATGATGACAGGATTTAATCAGACTGAACAGAAAAATATTATATCGCTTCTCGAAAGAGTCAGAGTTAATGCGAAAAAGTGAAAAACTAATAGTGAATAGTGAAAAGTTATGGAATCGCCAAAGGCGATAGAGATTTTAATAAAAAATTAGTCGGAAAGTTAATATATTAACAATATATAACAATGAAAGAAAAAAACAATGAAAACGATTAAAAAACTATTTTGGGGTAGCAGTTTGCTTTTGATATTTTTTTTGTGTGGAGGTTGTGCGACACGCTATTTTTCTGATGCTTATCCTCATCAGCCTTGGTCGGGTAAAAACTGTAAAGCAGAAGCACGAATTACAGAAATTTCGTCCATTGAAGGGCCCACAATTCCCTGGCTTGAATGGAAAGGCAATGGATGGGGTTACACAGATTCCCGCAAAGTTACACAGAAATGCGAAGCGTATTTAAAACAAAAGGGGTTGTGGGTAGAGCCAAAACCAATCTCTGCCCCATCTGACCCTCGGTATCCCTGGGGCATACTAAATCCGGAACAATATGTATATCATACATTGGACTATGACAGAAAACGTGCAGGTTATGACAACATCGCAACAATAGTGTGTATAAAGCCCACAGTTGTAGTTTCTGTCCCAGGTATTATAGAGTATCGACTTGTTGTTTATAAGAATTATAATAAGGATGGAGTGTATGAATTTCCAACCTTTCAATACTATCAATTTGCTTTTCCACCACCCGGGCAGAAGCTGGCTTATGAACACTTAAGCCCGAGATATATTATCCTTGACAGTGGTTATGCGTATGGTACCAGAATGCCTTATACCCCAACTCCTGAATGGTTTTCGCCGGATATGAATATTCCGCCTCGTCCCGTAGAAATGCTCTCCAAAGATAAAGGCCAAATATCCGTCCCGTGGGGCCGACTTATACTCAACCGTGAAAATGATGAATGGGTAATTACAACTGAATCGAAATGAGTAATAGAAATAGGTGGCTGCGACTAATTATTAGGGGTCGAAAAGTATGAAAGGTGAAAAAAATGAAAATGGTTAAAATAAGAAGTATTATTTTTGCGATGCTTATTGTGATTTTCGCCGTGCTGGTTTTTTTGATTTTAGGCCAGGGAGGCAAACTGCCCTTTTCTGTAATTGCCGGCCTCGGTATCAGTTTTGCCCTGTTGGGAATAGTATTGATTGCACTGACGGTAAGACTCAAAGAACTAAAGACGCAAAAGATATTTTTCATATTGACCGGCGTCTCGGCTGCGGGCATTCCTGTCTGCGCAATTCTGCATAATGTTGTTTATGCACTGTTTTTTCACGGAAAAGGCGGAGGCGATGAAGCCGTGTTTTTCATACTGGCAATTATTATGCTTCCGGCATTATTCGTTATCGGCACAATAGGCAGTATCGCAACGCTGATATATGCAGCAAAGTTGAAAACTAAAAGTGAAAAGTGAAAAACTGCGGAATCGGCCTGATGGCCGACGAGATTTTAATAAAACCGCGTGGGCTAAGAGCTCACCCTACAAAGCCATGAGTTTTTTAGCCCTCGATTTATGGCTGAAAAACCATATTTAAATCAGCGTAAGGAAATTATGAATAATTTCCTGTGAGTAATGATTTATGACGTTTGATACGAAAAACGAAAAATTTTCGTGTGCGCTTTGATCGGCCTTGTCCGAAATTACTCTTATGACGGCTAATGGTATTTTGTGTTCGCAGCAAACTTGTGCCACAGATGCGCCTTCCATTTCGACGCACTTCAGGTCTGTAAAATCGCCGCACAGCTTTGCCAATACAGCAGGGTCGGAAATAAATTGATCTCCGCTGGCGATGAGACCCTGATATACGGCGGGCTTTGTGATATGGCATCTGGCAAGGTTGTCGGCGGCAATGCTTTTGGAAATATCGCTCGAAACGAACTTTTCTGCCGCCTTAATTGCGGAGTCTCGAAGATGAGCATCAGTTTCAAAACGCGATATTCCTAAAAGAGGAACCTGGTATTTTGGGAATATCGGGCTGGGGTCGAGGTCGTGCTGAATTAACTCCCTGGCGATGATAATATCGCCGACGTTCAGATTGGGCGATGCCGCCCCTGCCACGCCAAATAAAAGAATAGCGTCCACTTCATAATGAACGATAAGAGTTGCTGCCGTCGAAGCCGATGCCACCTTGCCCCATCCGGAGAAGGCGATTACGGCATCCTTGCCGCAGAGCGAGCCTGAATGATAGGTTCTAATCCCAATATCTTTCCGGGTGCGATTTTCTGCGTCGTTTATAACAGGAGCAATTTCTTCATACATTGCCCCTATGATTCCTATTCGCATAAGCTATTCCTTTGGTATCCGTGGGTATAATTTTTTACAGTATGCCATATAGTCTCTGCCATCAATTTTATGATGGAAAAATCATTGCTTCGGCAAACTCGTTTTGAAAATCACTGTCCACCGACAATTCCAAATGCTCGGTTCGCTCGGCAAGTTCGACGGATTTCAGTCTGGCCTTGTTCGACAGCAGCGCAAGTTTCGCCCCGGCAAGAGAAGTATTGCCGATAAACGAAATTTTTTCGTGATTTATTTCCGCAGGCAGCAAACCAACTCTTTGAGCATGATTTCTGCGAATAAAACTGCCGAAACCGCCCGCAACCAGAACACGTTTCAAATCGCAGGGCTTCAAATCGGCTTTTTTTAGCATAATGATTATGCCTGCCCTTATCGCAGCGACGGCAAGCTGAACCTGCCGAATATCGCGCTGCGTAATTTTTATTTCAGGATTATTTTCGCTCTCCTTTGCGATAACAAAAAACGGCCTGCCATTTTCATCTTTCGCGAGCCTGTTCATAATTTTCTGCGGCAGTTTTGTTTTAATTTCATCAGGCTCGACGAGCCTGCCTGTCATATCGACTATTCCGGCGTTTAGCAGTTCGGCGGCAATGTCAATAATCGCGCTGCCGCAAATGCCGCTCGGATGGCCGTCGCCGATTACGCCATACACACAGTCGTCTTCAATTTTTATTTTTTCGATTGCCCCCGCTGCCGCTCTCATACCGCAGGAAATTCCCGCGCCTTCAAACGCCGGGCCTGCCGCCGTCGAGGCTGCGATAATTTTATCGTCTTTAACGAGAACTATTTCGCCGTTCGTGCCGATGTCAACAAAAAGAATCGGCTGGGACTGTTTTAAAATATCCGTCGCCAGCATTCCCGCTACGGTATCGCCGCCGACAAAGCCGCCAATTACGGGGAAGATATACACTTTGCCTTTGGGATTTATGCCGATTTTCAAATCCGCCGCCAGACATTCATTGCCGCCGCGATAAATCGGCTCGAACGGCAGATGACCGAGCGGTTCGGGGTCAACGCCGCAGAACAGATGCTCCATCGTCGTATTGCCGGCGATAGTCAGCTCGTAAATATCCTGCCTTTCAATCTCTGCCTGTCGGCAAAGCGTTCCTACAAGCTCGTTTGTCCTGCTGATAATCAACGTCTGCAATTCCGACAGACCGCTCGGCAAAGACGCGTGGTTTATCCTGCTCACAACGTCATCGCCGCAGGCAATCTGCGGATTCATCGCGCTTGTTACCGCTATTTCGGCTCTTTTGCTCAAGCAGACCAAACTTGCCGCCAGCGTTGTTGTGCCAACGTCAACCGCAACGCCGAAGCATTTTTCCTTATCGCAGGTGCGGTTATCGTCAAATTCAATCGTGGGCATATCCGAAGAAATGGCGATTTTATCCAATCTGGTCAGCAGCGAATTTCGCGGCACTTCAATTACCATATCCGCAAAAACCGCCGTCTGGCAGGCTAAACACTCGCCCGCCTTGTCCCTCGGCTGAACAACTTTTATTTTGCATTTTTTGCAGGTGCCTTTTCCGCCGCAGGGAGTATCTATAATAATGCCCGCCACTGCCGCTGCTTCGATTATCTTTGTGCCTGGCAAAACCGAAACCATCCTGCCCTGTGGCTGAAAGACTACTTTATATTGCTGTTGTCCCATCGCTGCTAAACCACCTTATAGTAAATCTTCCCGTTTTGCCGGACAGCTTCGATTTTGCCGGCTTTAATTAAACTTTCAATGTGTTTTAACGCCTCATTCATCGGCGTTTTTAATCCCGCCGCGACATCTTCAAGCGAACATGGTCTGCGTTTGAGCATCTCGACTATATCATCGTCTTTGGCATTAAATTCGCTGTCGGCCTGCCCGGCTTTAAAATCAGCGATTACCTCGGCGTTTTTGCCGAACTTTTCAGCAATCTCGGCCAATCGCTCTCTTGAAACAGGCTTTACATCATCGGCGGGCGGGCGTGTTACGGTATTCAACTGTATTTTATCAGGAGCGATTTTTTTTATACAGGCCGCCATTTTCTCAACCTGTGCATCATCATCGTTCAAATCAACGATAAAGAAAACCTCAAGCCAGTATTTATCCTTCTTAAATTCACTGCGGAAATCAATCAGACCTTTCAGCATTTCATCAAAAGTTATGCCCGCCGCCGGTTTGTTGATTTTTTGAAAAATTTCCTCATCGCCCGCGTCAAGCGACGGCACAACAATATCCGCATCGAGCAATTCGCTGCGAACCTGCTTATCGCTCAACATCGAGCCATTGGTTATAACAGCAACGGGAATATCGGTAATCTGTTTGATTTTTTTGATTAGTTCGCCGCAACCCGCGAACAACGTCGGCTCGCCCGAACCGCTCAAGGTGATACAATCCGGCCTGCTTGAAAGTTTTTCCTTCAGTTCAGCGATAATTTCGTCAACGCTGACCCAGGTTTTTCTCGCTGCGGTTTTGTCGGTGGTGTGGCCTACCTGACAGTAGAGACAGTCATAAGTACAGGTTTTGTGCGGAATAAGGTCAATGCCAAGCGACCTGCCGAGCCTTCTCGAAGGCACGGGGCCGAATATATGTCCAGTTCTCTGTGTTTCATCATTCATTTTTTTGAGACCATGGAGGGTACAGAGACGCTGTCTATAGCCTTTTGCAAGTCATTTAACATGTTTTTTATGTCTTGATGTATCTCATCCTCATGCATTATTTCAGCAATCTGCCAATACTCCCCCTTATTAATCTGGATGCCAATTTCATCAAAAAACTTGATAAGAAAATCACTTCCTTTGCCATCAATATCGTTATCAAGTGGTTTATTATAGACCTTAGGAGAAAGATTCTCTTTTAAATACTGGCTTGCTTTAGGTACCATCGCCGAAAAAAATAACTCCTCCGAAGACCCCTGTCTACGCACAAATCTTTCAAGGACAGAAGGAACTATGAGATAATTTTCAATTTCCTTCCGACTCCAATAACACACTTTTAACCCCGGTGGCACCTGTGAAGCATTGGTTTTGCCAACACTATCTCTAATAAAAAATCCCTTTAATTTTGGTGCTACTACTTGCAAGTATTTAAATTTATCACGAGCATTGTCAATTTGGTCATCTCCGGTCGGCTCAAAAAATACGTCCTTTAATTTTTCATTAACACCATGTTTCAAAATCGCTGCCCAACTCTTCAAAAGACGTAAATCTCTGATGCCTTCTGCAAACAATATAAAACTCTTTTCCTGTGCATTTAGAATATCAATAGCTGATATTTTCTTCAATGCGTTTACTATTTGTAATTTATCGCCTTGGATTTGCTTGGGGATGTCCCCAAAAAAAGTCCAGATGTAATCTGTATCAGTACTGTTAATTATCACCTCTGAGTGTGTAGAAATTAAAAGCTGTACATTATTCTCAGACGCAATTTTCTGCAACCAATCATACATTCCCTGCTGCAGTCGAACGTGCATATGACTATCCGGTTCATCGATTAGCAAAATAGAATTATCATGAACATACAGAAATGCTGCCAATAATAGAAATTGAAGGAACCCACTTCCACCTGTTGCCACTTCCAATAATCCTCTACCTTTGATACGAGACCCACTTTCTGGCCGATAATTAACCAAAATATGGGCATCCGTTTTAGAGTTAAAAGAGATTTTTTCAAGTTGAACATTGAACACTTCCTTAATTTGCCCGCACAAATCTTGCCATTTATCTTTTTCCTGAACCTGCAAAAGCAAATTTCGCAAAATCTCCCCCGGCCTTCCTTCACCGATGATATGTCTTTGCGCCCCAAGCTCAACCTTTTTTTCGAGTGTTTGCACGCCAGATAACGGTGGCAAATGAAAAACATTATATACATCATCAGGAATGCTTTTATCTATATCCATTGGTTTGCAATGCGACATCTCTGGGCCTGCATAAACTAATTCAACACCGTATTCCCATTTCGTATTTGTTTTATCTACCCCCTCAGCAATAATTTGAATATTAACCCTTTGTTGTTGAGCATTTTGAGTTATTGCATTAAACCATAAAGATTTCATATCTTGAACAGGAATAGCATAAATTGTATTTCTTGTTATAGATGCCCCTGACCTCTTTTTGGCAGTACTCCCTGATGTTTTACCCTTCTTGTCATTCCATTCTTGAATTAAAAAACTCCATAGGGCAATTGCCTGCAAAGCGGTTGTTTTGCCTCCATTGTTGGGGCCAACAAACAAAGAAACTGCAGGATTTACCTCATATTCGGCATTTTCAAATTTTTTAAAGTTTTTTATAGTAATTTTTTTTATCATATGCTCATCTCCATAAGCATTGTCCGACAAAAAGCACCCATTGTCAAGTATCTTGAGCTAACAATTGAGGTAATAATCACTTTTACCACTTAAAATAGCAGGCAAAATGTCTGTAAAACACCCCCGCCATTCGCATCGCAAGGACAAGCATAATCTGCGTCAATAAAACAAACGCCAGGTTCAAACCTATTATAGTAACGGATTTATCCATTATTTCGCCATAGTTTTGAGTCATATATTGTAATTGCCAGACGATAATGAAAAAACCAGCCACAAATAAATAATGCCCGAACGCTTTTCTTATCGGCGAGAAAAAATAGTCATATCTGAACAGCATCATAATATCCCTGCCTATACTAACCGTCAAAATCGCCATCGGCAGCAGAAACATCGCCAAAACAATAAAAGGAAAATATGCCCATCTTGACGTGATGCCGAGAACGCTGAAAATATACCTGAAAACAATCGCCGGCAGCAGGCAAATAATCAATGCCATAACGAATGAAACCAGCGACTTGACGGCCTTGCGCATATATCCAAAGCCGCCTTCAAAATCTATCTGCGGCAGAACCTCGACATCAAAAACGGTGGAATAAACAATTTCAGCATAGACCCAAAACAGCCCGCCCCATACAAAGCCCGCAATCGCCCAGCCAAATAGCAGATATATAGAAACACAGCCTCCGCTCTGACAGGGTATTTTCATTACAAAATTCAAATGTTGAGTAAAAAACCTCAGAGTTGTAACAAGCAAAATGAACATCAGCGTTGTCAATCCCTGCTTGTTGAAAATCGCGGGAATGGATTTTTTAAAAACCGCCTCATAAAAACCCGGCAGCGGTTCTTCAATTTCCTTTGGCGGCTCAACTTTTTGGGGGATTTCGCCGTCGCAGGCGGGAATAATAAAAATCTGGTCGCATCGCAGACACCTCGCCCGTCTGCCCGCATAAGCATCTCTGAAGGCACAGATAAAACCGCATTTCGGACAGTTGAATGTAATAGCGGCCATTTAAACCAAAAGTGAATGTCCTGTTATTTATTCGGCTCTGCAACCGCCGGGGCTGAAGCGCCCTGAAGCTGTTCTATTTTCTGCTTAAGCTCTTCGTTTTCTTTGGTAAGTTCCTCAATCTGCTTGAGCAAATCAGCGGGCAAATCATTCAGCAGCCAGCCGATATTGTCTTCATACTGCTTTTTTTCCTGCTGATATTTTTCATCGCAGCGATTATCAAAATCCTGTTTGCATTTCTCTTCTGCCAGTTGCACCAGCTCCTGGCACTCTTTGTCGTTTTGACTCTGACACTTTGCCTGGCAATCGGCCAGCAGCTTTTTATGATTTTCAGCTTCAGCCTGACATCTGGCAAGTTCGTCCTGCAGTCCCAGATTCTCATAACCGACAAGTCTGTCTTTTCTGCTTACGCCTGCGGTTTGCTTCTGCTGTTCCTGCTGACAACCGAAAAATGCGACCAAAACTAATGCTACAACCGCAATTCCAATTATTCTTTTCATAACCTGCCCTTTAATGTGAATATAAACTTTGAACTGAATTGATTATAACAGCCATTTTCTGCCAGTCAATCTGCATAAAAAAAGGTTTTTGGGGAGCATAAAAAAACGGAAGATTCTGTCGTGGCGTTAGAATCTTCCGTTGCCTTGTGAGCTAAACTCAAAATTTTGACTT
>MHXU01000031.1 GCA_001824555.1 Planctomycetes bacterium GWC2_45_44 | reverse complement strand
AAAAGTCGAAGCAGGCTCGCTCGACACGAATGTTTCGGTCGGAGCGATATGCGGAATCGAACACGCTATTGATGGCATAAAAGCCGTTGAGGCGCAGAGCATATCGGGCAAAATTCTTGTCTATCCCTGGTGCGACAATCTGCCGCTGACAAAATTGGAAAATCTGAAGGATGTTCGCCCCGATGTCGCCAAAGCCTTAGACAACGGCATTTGGTGCAAACGGGCGGAAGATGCTCTATTGAAAGGAAGCAAATAATGAGCAAAATTGAAAAAGCGTACAGTGCCGCAAAAGAAATTTATTCGCAGTTGGGCGTTAATACGGACACAGCCATTGCGAAACTTTCCAAAATACCTGTTTCGCTGCACTGCTGGCAGGGAGACGATGTCAGCGGATTTGAAAATCCTGACGCAGGCCTCGACGGCGGAATTATGGCGACGGGAAACTACCCCGGCAAAGCGCGAAACGCCGAGCAGTTGCGAGGCGATTTGGAAAAAGCATACAGCCTGATTCCGGGAAAGCACAGGCTTAATCTTCACGCGATTTACGCGGAGACCGGCGGCAAAAAAATCGAGCGAAACGAGCTGACCGCGAAACATTTTGCTAACTGGATTGACTGGGCAAAGCAAAACAAACTCGGCCTCGATTTTAATCCGAGTTTCTTTTCGCATCCGAAAGCATCGTCGGGCTTCACGCTGGCCAGTCTCGATAAAAGCATCAGAAAATTCTGGATTGAACACGGAATCGCCTGCCGCAAAATAGGCGAACAAATGGGCAAATCGCTCGGCAAAACCTGCGTAACCAATATATGGATTCCAGACGGCTACAAGGATACGCCCGTTGACAGAAAAATTCACAGGGAACTGCTGCGAAATTCGCTTGATGAAATTTTAAAGCCGAAGGTAAATAAAAAATACAATCTCGACGCTGTCGAGTGCAAACTTTTCGGTATAGGTTCGGAAAGTTATGTCGTCGGTTCGCATGAGTTTTATATGGGCTACGCGGCGAAAAACAACACGCTGCTGTGTCTTGACGCGGGACATTTTCATCCGACCGAAGTCATCTCCGACAAAATTTCGTCCGTGCTTGAGTTTGTCGATGAAATTCTGCTGCACGTCAGCAGAGGCATTCGCTGGGACAGCGACCACGTTGTAGTTCTCACAGACGAATTGCAGGCAATCGCACAGGAGATTATTCGCGGCGGATTTACCGAGCGAGTTCATATTGGTCTGGACTTTTTTGACGCGAGTATAAATCGAATCGCCGCCTGGGTAATCGGCACAAGGTGTATGATTAAGGCTCTGCTGATAGCTCTGCTTGAGCCGACCGATAGTCTGCGGAAATTGGAAAAAGCCGGCGACTTCACCAGCAGACTGGCGATGCTCGAAGAATTGAAAACTCTGCCTTTCGGCGCTGTCTGGGATTATTATTGCGTAAAGAACAATGTTCCGGCCGGCGGCAAATGGCTCGCTGAAGTAAAAAATTATGAAAAAGACGTTTTAAGTAAAAGGTAATTTGGCAAATGGATAATGCGCTAACGGATTTAATTAAAATATCGAAAACTGTCGGCAGTGATTTAACTTTGGTTCAGGGTGGCGGAGGCAATACCTCTGTAAAAACCGCTGATGGAAAATTTATGTATATAAAAGCCAGCGGCACAGCGTTGAAAGATATGTCCGCGGATAAAGGCTGGCGCAAAATCGACATCGCTCAAACACTTTCGATATTGAAAGACTCCGGACTGGCCGCGATGGAAGTCAGCAAAAGAGAAATCGAGATAGTCAACAGGCTTTCCTTCTGCTGCGTTGACGATTTGAAAAACGCCGGCAGGCCGAGCGTCGAAGCCCATCTGCACGCAATCCTTGATAAATATGTAATCCACCTGCACCCTCACATTATCGGCGCTTATGTGAATTCAAAAACCGGCAGAAAAATAATCGAAAAACTTTTTTCAGACCGGAAGAAGCCAATTTTGTGGATTGATTATACCGACCCAGGCTTTACGCTTGCCAAAGAAGTTTCAAAAATGGTTTCTGAATATACCTCGCGATACGGTTTTGGGCCGGAAGTTCTGTTTTTGGAAAAGCACGGAATTTTTATTTCCGCCAATAACGCAGCCGCTGCGCAAAAACTCGTAGGCAGCGTAATAAAAACCTGCGGCTCTGAATTAAAATCAGTTATTAAACCTGCGAAAGTCAAACCAATAGCCGGCGAAATTATAGACAACGCCAGACTGTCGGTTCGCAGGGCGTTTTTCAACGCACTCGGCAAATATGTGTCCGTTAGTCATTTTTTAGACGCTGAAATATCGGCCTTTATGGCTCGCAAAGACGCGAAGGAACTTTTGTCGTTTGCCGGCCTTACGCCTGACGAAATGGTCTATGCCAACGGCCCCGCTGTATGGCTCGAAAATTGCGACACCGCGAAAATCGAATCCAAATTGAAATCGCAAATTGCAAAAGGAGCAAAAGCGTCCGCGGCGTTTCTCGTCAAGGGGCTTGGTCTGTTCGTTGCCGGCAAGATTTCCGAACACGCAACGATAAGGGACATTGTTAAAATGTCGCTGTTCGTCCGTTCCTGTGCCGCGAAAATGGGCGGGATAAACGCTTTGAACAGCAGAGAGCAGAATTTTATAAATAACTGGGAAGCCGAAGCGTTTAGAAAAGCTCTTGTCGGCGGCGGCGCGTCGGGCGGCGAACTAAAGGATAGAATCGCCATCGTAACCGGCGCGGGCAGCGGACTTGGCAGAAGCCTGGCGATTGGTCTGGCAAAGGCCGGCGTGAACGTCGGGCTTGCCGATATAGATACTGTCTCGGCCAAACAAACCGCCGAGATGATTGCGAAAGAATTGCCTGGCATCGCGACTTTGGTTTTGCCGTGCAATGTAACGAATGCCGATTCGGTTAATGACGCTTTTGCCGAATTGCTGAATAAATGGGGCGGGCTTGATATTTTGATTAACGCCGCCGGCGTTGCTCCGGCGTTTAGTCTTACGGAATTGCCGGTCGATAAATGGCGTTTCGCGCTTGAAGTAAATCTAACAGGCTATTTTTTAATGGCGCAAAAGGCCGCGCAGATAATGATTGCGCAGGGCATCGGCGGAAACATTATCAATTTGAGTTCCAAATCGGGCATTGACCCAAGCAAAAATAATACTCCCTACAACGCCACCAAAGCGGGCGAACTGCATATGTCCCGCGGCTGGGCGATGGAACTCGGCTCGCACAACATAAGAGTAAATTCCATCTGTCCGGGCAACGTGTTTGAAGGCTCGAAAATCTGGAATCCGGAATACATCAAAGTTTGCGCCAGAAAATACGGCATTAAGCCCGAAGAAGTTATTCCTTATTATGTAAGCAAGACAATGCTCAATCGCGAAATAAAGGGTCAGGACATCGCCGATGCTGCGGTATTTTTGGCCTCGGACAGGGCAAAAATGATAACCGCTCAAACTCTCGTGGTCGATGCGGGGCAGGCAATGGTTCGATAAATCTCTGGACAATAACATTGGGAAGACTAAAATTACCGCGGTAATGTTTTTTCAAAGGAATTCCAATGTTCATACAGGCACAGATAACATTAAAGTCGATTATCAATTATGAAATAGTCAGCGGCAATCCGCTGTGGCGGTTCGGTCTGCTGCTGCTGGCAATTTTACTGATGATGGCTGCCGCAAGAATAATGCAATTCATTCTGCATTCCTATTCGCAAAAGATTAAGGCTAAATTCGGCGACAATTTAATTGTTCTCATCGCCGAAGCCGTCAGCAAGCCCGCTTATGTTCTGATTATCGGCATAGGAATCGCAATATGCAAAATGCCTTTATACTTCAATGATGAAACCGGCATAAGAATTTCAATAGGAAATAATTGGGACAAGCTCTCTGATGTGGTAATCGCTGTTTCTCTGGCTTATGCGATGTATCGGCTCGTCGATATCGCAGAATACTATCTGCAAAAGGTAGTCGACAAAACCAACAGCAAGCTCGACAATATGCTCGTGCCGATAATCCGCAAGAGCATAAGAATAGCGATTGCGGTCATCGCGGCTTTGCTGATTGCCGAAAACATACTTGGCGCAGACAAAATAAGAACCCTTCTGCTAAGCGCAGGGGTCGGCGGCATAGCGATTGCCTTTGCGGCAAAAGAAACCATCGCCAACTTTTTTGGCTCAATAACAATTTTCGCCGATAAGCCGTTCCATATTAACGATATTATAAAAGTCGGCGAACACACAGGCGCAATCGAAGATGTCGGCTTTAGAAGTTCGAGAATCAGAACATTCGAGGGTCATCTTATAACGATACCGAACAGCACAATGGCCAATGAGATGATAGTGAACATCGGCAAACGCCCATTCATTCGCAGAACATCGAACATTACTATCACCTACGACAGCGGCAGCGAAAAAACACAAAGAGCCGTCGATATCATAAAAGAAATTCTTGCCGGCGTGCCGGACATAAACAGCGACACAGATAGATTGCCGAGGGTTTATTTCAGCGATTTCAACGATTGCTCACTGAACATATATATGTGTTATTGGGTCAAGCCCGCTGATTACTGGCGATGGCTGGAAGTGAATGAAAAAATAAATTTTGAAATCCTAAAGCGTTTCGACGCGGAAAAAATCGAGTTCGCCTTCCCAACGCAAACATTATATGTTAAAAAAGAAACATAAAAACAAGCCTCGGCCTCAAGGCCGAATCCACATTTTTGATTTTTTATTTTTGATATTTAATTTTTTTACGCGTCTCTATCAACGGCCTGTGCGATTGCTTTTAACTGCGGCATAAGGCCGGCCAGCACATCAGGCGTAATCGACTGCGCGCCGTCGCTCATCGCATGTTCCGGAGCGAGATGACATTCAAGCAGCAGACCGTCCGCACCCGCTGCGATTGCCGCTCTGCACATCGCAGGAACAAGATGCGCGTGTCCCGTGCCGTGAGATGGGTCAACGACAACTGGCAAATGTGTTTTATCCTTAAGCTCCGGCACAATCGCAAGAGCCAGTGTATTGCGAACATATTCCTCAAATGTTCTTATTCCTCTTTCGCACAGAATCACCTGCGAATTGCCCGCGTTAATGATATATTCAGCGGCGAGCAGAAATTCATCGAGATAAGAACTCGGCCCGCGTTTGAGAAGCACCGGCTTAGTCGCTTTGCCCAAAGCCTCAAGCAAAGGATAATGCTGCATATTTCTCGCTCCGACCTGCAAAACGTCCGCGTATTCGCAAACCGCAGGTATCTGCTCGACCGCGACGACCTCCGTTACAATCGCAAGGCCTGTCAGCTTTCTTGCCTTGGCTAAAATTTTCAGCCCTTCAACGCCAAGCCCCTGAAAACTGTACGGACTTGTGCGAGGCTTGAATGCCCCCGCTCTGATGCCTATGCAGCCGGCCGCAGCGACTTTTTCGGCAGTTTCCAAAAGCTGCTTTTCGCTTTCAACCGCGCAGGGGCCGGCGATTACGCCGATTTTTTTGCCGCCGAGCGGAAAACCTCCGGGCCCGATTTTAATTTGCGTAGGCTCTTTTTTTACTTCTCTTGACGCGATTTTATACGGCGCAAGTATCGGCACGATTTTCTCGACGTTCGGCGCGCTTTCAATTGCGCCTTTGTCAACATTGCGTTTGTCGCCCAGACAGGCGATAACCGTTCTGTTTGTGCCGACGATGATATGCTCTTTCAGGCCGAACTCTTTTATCAAATCGACGACATGACAAATATCGCGCTCCGCTGCGCCGTTTTTCATTACAACTATCATTTTTTATCTCCGGCTGTTTCTTTAAACGCGCAGGGCAGTTCATTTATAATATCGGTGGCGATAAGACTTATTTGCCCTTTGTCCTTCGCCGCCAAATCGCCCGCGAATCCGTGAACATAAACGCCAAGCACGGAAGCGTCAAAATTATTCAATCCCTGCCCGCACAGCGAAGCGATTACGCCCGTCAGCACGTCGCCCGCTCCGGCCGTTGCCATTCCCGGATTGCCGGTCGTATTTATGTAAAATTTTTCGGTATCGGCGACTACCGTACCCTGCCCCTTCAAAACAACTACGCTGTTGCAGGCTCTTGCAAATTCAACTGCCGTCGCCTGTCTGTCACTCGGCATAGATACCCGCAAAAGTCCCGCCCAGAGCCTTTTCATTTCTCCGGGATGAGGCGTTAAAATTAAATTCGCTTTATTTATATCAGGCCAGTTGCGAATGGCCGCTAAATTATTCAGGCCGTCAGCATCGATAACAATTCTTTTGCCGTCCAACCGCAAAAGATTTTCAAGTATGCTCTTTGCGCCTGCACAAATTCCAACGCCGGGGCCAAACGCGATTACGTCATTTTCCTCAACAGCTTCGAGAACGGCATCGAGAGCCTTTGCGCTGATTCTGCCTTTGGCATCTTCATTAAGCGGAATTGTCGTATAACAAGGTTCAATTGTCGCGACAATCGGCAAAACACTCCTCGGCACAGCCAGCCTAACAAGCCCGCTCCCACTGCGAAGTGCGCTTTTGCCCGCGATTGCCGCCGCTCCGCTGAAACCGACACTGCCTGCGATTATGCAAACCTTGCCAAAATCGCCCTTGTGCGATTCGGCCGCTCTTGGCTTCAATCTCGGAATACTTTCTACCATCTGCATACAAACTCCCTTTCCGAAGTATTTTACAAATAACATAAGCTATGGTCAATAAAAGATTTGACAGGCAAAACGGATACATTTATAATGGTTTAATGTTCTGTTCGGAGATAAAGTAGCCAATGACAAGTGAAAAAACATCTGCAATTACACAGCAGTTCAAAAAAGCCATCAAGCAAAAATATAATTTAATTGAGATGAAGTTGTTCGGCTCCTGCGCTCGCGGCGATTCATCTAAAACATCCGATATTGATTTGATGGTAAGGCTGCCTGATGTCAACAGAACAATTGAAGAAGATTTATTCAATATCGCTTATGATTTGGAACTGGAACACGACTGCGTAATTGACGTTATCGTTCTTCCGCAAAATTTTTACAGCAATGTCCCAATTTATCAGAATATTCTACGGGAAGGCATAGCAGTTTGACCAAAGAAGAAAAACAAACTCTAATAAAATATCGACTGGAACGAGCAAACGAATCTATAAAAGCGGCGGAATTGATGTTTGCAAATAAATTGTTTATCCCCGCAATGAATAGAATTTACTATTCGATGTTTTACGCTGTTCAGGCGCTACTGGTTCTTAACGAAAAGGCCTTTTCAAAACACGGGCAAGTCAAGGCATATTTTAATATGGAATTCATAAAGGCAGGCATTTTCCAAAAAGAATTCGGCAAAATTTTTAACACAGTTTTCGAGTATCGACAAAAATTTGATTATGTCGATCTGCTCGTACCAGAAGAAAGCCTGATTTCAGATTATATCGCCAAAGCACAAAATTTTATTGAGCAGTTATCTTCCTACCTTAATAGCAAAGTTGCAGATATGTAAACTTGAATTATGTAGAGAAAAATCGTAACAATGAGGTGCAATGTGGAAATTGCCAAACAGTGTTTATTTCGCTATCATCACAAAATAGGTTTCGTAGGGTGGGCTCTTCCTGTCCGACATAGCCTTGGCGACGGCGGAAGCCCACGCAGCGATAGAGATTGCCTTTATTTTTAATTTCTCCTATTCGCTCGTCGCTTTCGCTTCGAGAGTCATATCCGCAAAAATTCCCGCCTTATATTTATGATACCCCAATGACGCAATCATCACAGCGTTGTCCGTACAGTATTTTTTCGGCGCAACAAGCAAAACCCTGCCTGTCTTTTGCGCCATTTTTTCAAGTTCGCTTCGCAGCGCGCTGTTTGCCGCTACTCCCCCGCCGAGCAGAATAGTTTTTGCACCGACTTTATCCGCCGCCTTGCGCGTTTTTTTGACAAGCACATCGACTACCGCCGCCTGAAAAGATGCCGCGATATCGGAAATCTCCTGCTGCGTCATTTGCCCCGCCAGACTGCCCGCCTTCATATCCTGACCCTGACAATGATAAAGCACAGCGGTTTTTATTCCGCTGAATGAAAAATCCAGCGAATCCTTCCCCAGCATTGTCCGCGGAAAATCAATCGCCTTAGGATTGCCAGTCGCCGCGGCCTTTTCGATACTCGGCCCGCCGGGATAAGACAAATTCAAAATCGAAGCGACCTTATCAAACGCTTCGCCCGCCGCGTCGTCAATCGTCGAACCAAGCAGTTTGAGCTCCAGCGCGTTTTCGCATTCGTATAAACTCGTATGTCCGCCTGATACGACCAGCGCAACCGCAGGCAGCCGCAAATCCTTCGTTTCCATCATCGCCGACTGCAAATGAGCGTGAATATGATTTATCGCAATTAAAGGTTTCTCAAGAACAAGAGCCAGCGTTTTGGCCGCCGTCAATCCGACAATCAGCGCAACAGTAAGCCCCGGCTGATTGGCGACCGCCACCGCGTCAATATCTTTTTGAGCAATGCCGGCCTGTGCAATTGCCTGGGCGACAATCGGATAAATTTTTTCGATATGCGCCCGCGATGCAATCTCCGGCACGACCCCGCCGTATTTCTGGTGAATCTCTATCTGCGACGATATTACATTCGATAAAATCTCACAGCCGTCGCGAACTACCGCCGCCGCCGTCTCGTCACAGCTCGTTTCAATGCCAAGTATGTTAATTTCGGATTTCATAGAATGCAATCCCAATATCCCCGCAAAAGATGTCAATTTAGAGGTTGTGGAATTATCTGCGAACCTGACGGCAAAAGTCAGGATAATTTTTCAGCAGAAACGCCTGTTCGCTGTTCACCAATTCCGCAGGCAATTCACGGTTGAATCTGCACACATAAACTTCCCGACCGGCCGAGTCTGTACTGTGCCTGAAAATAACGCCGCCAAATTCAACCACCTGGTCATCGTTAAATTTGAATACCATTTGGATTCTTTTGCCGTCTTCGAGAGCGCCGTCGGCAAGCTCGCCGCAGGGCGTAAATCTGACGGCTTTTATCGATATGTCAATCACCCTAAGCGGAAGGTTGGTTATCTTCGGAGCGGCATCAGTCGGATAGACCACCCTGAAACACGCCCGCCTCTGAACCTGCCTTCTATCCTGTTCCCTGCTTTCCTGTTCGACAGGCGCAGCGTTATCGACCCCCTCTTGCCTTCTGTCTTTTTGTCTTCTGTCCTGACTAAACCACATAATAGTGCGAGATTCTAATGGTTTTGCCTTGATTTTACAAGTATGAAAATCTGCCGCAGGATACTTTTTACAATTCTG
>MHXU01000030.1 GCA_001824555.1 Planctomycetes bacterium GWC2_45_44 | reverse complement strand
GGAAAATGTCATTTTCATAAACTTCCAAGAGATTTATCGGCTAAACCACTAAGATTTCCTTAAATATACCGGTATTTATGCTACAGTCTCCAAAAATCTCTATATTTAACGCCGGCATATTTGGCCGCAAAACGCATAATAATAGGATGAAAAGGCGGTCTGCTCACCTTCTTATCAGCAATAAAATCAAGCGTCAATTGTAAAGAATTCAAATCTTTTCTCCAAAAAATTCTTTTGCCTCTTTCCAGTTCAATGGCAATTTAATTTCCTTATTTTAGGATAACAGATGCCGCTCCAATGAGCAAGCAGTGTGTTATGAATAAAGTCAAAAAATTTTCGGCGCTGTTTTTTGCACATGGCAAGTGTCTTCCATAACAATAACCTTGACATAAAGAGGGGTTTTGTTTACTTTTCACACATAAATTTTTCCATTTTTTGAGATTTTTATTATGAAAACTATTCATTTTTTAATGTTTTTTGCGATAATTTTCAGTTTTTTAGCAAAAACTTGCGCGGTCAGCACCGCTCGGATCGACGTTGTAAGAGCCAAGGAAACGCTTGCCGAGGCAGATACCGCGATTATTGAGGAATTCTTAACCTCTGCATTTGAGGAGTTTTACGCAAAAACAGACTTTTCCGATATCGCATCTGTCCGCTCGACAATTATCAGCAGAAGCGAATCAAATCTTGAAAGCGGCCAGATTCAATATGGCCCGCGTTTTTTAACCGCCGTTCAGAGCCAAATCGCCGGGACACTTGAGAAAGCCGGCAAATTGCCGGACAGCCCTCGTAAGCAATTACTGACAATGAACTTGCTGATTTTGATAAATGACCTTGGGAATTTGGAAATATCGAAAATCGCCCTGAATTACACTCAAACGCCGGAGGTAACAGTTCGTTACTGGGCAGTCAACTGCCTTACAAACGGCGGCATTGTTCGTCAGTTGAACACAGCCGGCTCGAATGAGGCCGAGCAATTCGTTCAAAACCTTCAAACAGTTGTAAAAAACGAAACATCCGGCGACATATTGATTCTCGCAGCCCAGTTTGCCGCAGCAGTTAAGTCCCCTGCCGCCAACGAATTACTGGTAGAAATCGCTCAAAAAAGAGCTGCCTCATACCTTAACTGGCAGGTCAGCGATGAAATGGTCGAATGCACGATTTTAAAATCGCTAAGCGACAGAACTCAAATCGACCCTGACAACGCAAAAATCACCGCGAAAGAATTCGCCATTTTGTATTCATTAGTCGTTCAGCGATATGCACTTAGCAGCGGCGTTCTGCCGGCGGAAAATATCAACAATCTTGTTTCGGTTATCGTCCTGAGCGAAAAGTACATTACCCGTTTCATACCGGATTGGCCTGGCTCACTAAAGAGAGCCGTCGAAAAAGGCGGCGGAGCGGGGCTGTTAGTCGAACACGATGCGCTTTTCGGTTCGGCATCGGCGGCAGGCAAACTGCCGACGGCGGCAGGATTTGATTACGGCAAAAACGCGGACGGCTCAATAATGACAGCCCCGCCGCAGTTGCCAAAACCGCCTGCAAAGGTGATAGAGACAAAATCTTCGCAGGATGCGAATGAGTAAGAAGTTAGAAGGTAGAAGTGAGAAGTAAAGAAGCAAGGAAACAGGGAAGCAATGAGTAGATGTTTATCGCTAAAAATAATTTCCCTTTTGTTTTCGGCATTTGCTTTTTCTCTTATCGGCGGGTGCGGTCGTTCTTCTGACAATCAGGACGCTAACGAGAGCGTTCTTTACAGCACATACAGCGCAAAAATCCGAGGCCTTGACCCGGGCGACATTGGCGACACAACTTCATCAGCAGTCGCAAGCCAGTTTTACGAATGTCTTTACCAGTACCACTATCTCAAAAGGCCTTACGAACTTATCCCATCGCTTGCTGACGGAATGCCTTCTGTAAGCGACGGCGGACTTACTTATACAATAAAAATCAAAAAAGGCGTTTGTTTTACCGATGACGAATGTTTCCCCGGCGGCAAGGGCAGGGAGCTTGTCGCTAATGATTTTGTATATTCGTGGAAACGCATAGCAGACATTAAATACCTGAGCAAAAACTGGTGGATATTTGACGGTAGAATCGCCGGGCTTGACGAATTTCGCAACTATACAAAGACCTGCGTAAAGGCCGCAGAGGTGGATTACAATCTGCCGGTTGAAGGATTGCAAACGCCGGACAAATATACATTAGTTATAAAACTGAAAAAACAATGGCCGCAGATAATTCATTTGCTCGCACATCTGCCGACTGCGCCTATGGCAAAGGAAGCTATCAATTACTACGGCAAAGATATAATGAATCACCCTGTCGGCACAGGCGCATATAAGCTCAAACGCTGGCATCGGGGCAGTTTTATTGAAATGGTCAAAAACCCCTCTTTCAGAGCTGAATTTTATCCGACCGAAGGCGAGCCGGAAGATTTACAAAACGGAATGCTTGCCGATGCCGGCAAAAAACTCCCGCTTACCGACAGAATCATTATGGTGTTAGTGCAGGAAGACACGCCGCATTGGTTTTTGTTTATGCAGGGCAAAATCGACATATCAGGAATCCCAAAAGATAATTTCAGTCAGGCGATAGACCTCCGGCAAGAGCTAACGCCCCAGATGAAAGCCAGAAACATTCGGCTTTATACATTCCGCGACCCAAGCACATACTGGTTCGGGTTTAATATGGAAGACGAGGTTCTGAAAAAAAACCTGCCTTTGCGAAAAGCCATCAGTTGTGCCGTTGACAGGGAAAAATACATCGAGCTATTCACCAACAATCGCGGCGAGCCAGCTTATGGAATTGTTCCGCCATTGATGAGTTCTTACGACCCGAATATCAAAAACTTCGCCGGTACAGCTTATAATCCGCAAAAGGCAAGGGAACTTGTGAAAGAAGCGGAAAAGGTTTATGGCGGGAAACTGCCAAAACTTACGGTGGCAATGCCCGGCACAGATGTAGTATCCAGGCAGTATGGCGATTTTCTCAAAAGGTGCTTCGACGATGTCGGGCTTGAACTTGAGATGGATTATATGGACTGGCCGACGTTTCAAAATAAAATAAAAACCAAAAGCGTTCAGATATTTTCGCTGGGCTGGATTGCGGACTATCCTGACGCGGAGAATTTTTTGCAGCTTTTTTACAGCAAAAACGGCTCGCCGGGGCCGAACAATTTCAATTACTCCAATCCGGCGTTTGATAAAATATATGAGCAGGTCTGCGTTATGCCGGACAGTCCGGAAAGAGACGCTTTATACAAAAAGGCCGAGCAGATAGTAGCAGCGGACTGCCCTGCGGTGTTTCTTATGCACGGAGTCGCATATATTCTGGCTCACGACTGGATATATAACGCCAAGCCGAATGCGTTTGCTTACGGCACGTCCAAATACCGCAGGATTGATAATGCCAAACGAGCGGCTTACGGCGAACTGATAAGGAGTCTGAAATGATTTCTTATATCATAAGAAGGCTTCTCTATACTGTGCCAATTATTTTCGGCGTTCTTCTTATCACCTTTATTCTTTTTAACATTGTGAGCGGCGACGTATCAGACCAAATCGCTGGCAAGGCCGCCTCGGCTGAAACCATTGCGGAAATAAAAAATGAGTACGGCTGGAACAAGCCGCTGTTTTTTGCCGCTGACAGTCAATTCGTAAGTCATTTTAAAAACTCGCTCACATTTAATTTCGGCCGCTCGTGGAGCGACAGAGAACTTGTCATAGACAAAATTAAAAGAGGCGCAATACCTTCTCTTGCCCTTACCGTTCCGATGTTTATAGGTTCGCTGGTAATTTCCATAAGCCTTGCGCTGGTTGTGGCATATTTTCGCGGCGGCATCGTTGATATTCTATCCGTTTTTATATGCGTGGCGATGATGAGCATTCCATTTTTGAGTTTTATTTTATTCGGCCAATACTTTCTCGCTTTTAAATGGGGACTTTTTCCTGTGTTTTTCTGGCCTGATTTGCCGATTGCCAATTATGTCGCCCTGCCTGCACTTATAGGCATTTTCGCAGGGCTTGGCGGCAGTCTGCGATTCTACCGTACCGTTATGCTCGATGAATTGAAAAACGATTATGTCCGCACCGCATTTGCCAAAGGCCTAAGCGCAAGGTCTGTTCTTTTTAAGCACGTTTTGAAAAACGCAATGATACCGATTATCACACAGGTTGTATTGGCGATACCGTTTTTATTTCTCGGCTCGCTGCTGTTAGAAAGATTTTTCGGGATTCCGGGGCTTGGCTATTTGATGATAGACGCTATCGGAGGCCGAGATTTTCAGGTTATCAACGCTATGACGTTTATCGGCGCAATTTTATTTGTCGTCTTCAATTTAATAACGGACATCTGTTATTCCATCGTTGATCCGAGGGTGAGCTTTGAATAACGCCGCTGGAACAATTAAATTTAACGCTGTTAAAGGCAGAAGCTACTGGCTTGACAGTCTGCATCGGCTGCGGAAACGACCGCTGGCTATGTGTGCGGCGTTTGTAATCGCCGTCTATATCGCGGTTGTCGCTTTTATTTATATCTCGCAGTGGACATCTATAAAGCCGGCATTACTGCAATGGAATCAGCAGGTTGGGCGGGAATATGAATCGCCGAGCAAGAAAAATCTTCTGGGGACTGATTTTCTTGGCCGGTCTGTTTTAAGAAAAGCATTATATGGAGCAAAGGTTTCAATAACCGTTGCTTTTTGGGCATCAATTATCAGCCTTGCGATAGGAGTCCCTCTGGGAGCAGCGGCAGGCTATTTCGGTAAATTCATCGACGACATAATCGTATGGCTCTTCACAACATTGAGTTCTATTCCGTATATTCTGCTGATTCTCGCTTTTGCGCTGGTGCTTAAAGATAAGTCATTTGATTTTACCAAATTTGGTCTTGGCAAAATCGAGCTGTCTGGAATATCGACCGTTTATTTGGCTATCGGCCTGACCAGTTGGGTTGATATTTGCAGACTTATTCGCGGCGAAGTTATGAAGCACAAACAGCGGGAATATATCCTCGCTGCACAATCCTACGGCTGTGGAAATTCAAGAATAATTTTCAGGCATCTGATTCCGAATGTTTTTCATTTAATAATAATCAACTTTTCGCTGTGCTTTGTAGGCTTCATTCAGGCGGAAGTAATTTTAAGCTTTCTCGGTCTTGGCGAAAAAAACTGCCCAAGCTGGGGTACTATGATTGATACCGCACGACTTGATTTGCCAAAGGGCTATTGGTGGGAAATGACCGCTGCTACCGCCGCGATATTCGTTATTTCACTGGCAATAAATATATTCGGCGATGCCCTGAGAGATTCACTCGACCCTAAATTAAAGACTCGATAACTATATGCCCACAGAAAATACACTGCTGTCTGTTTGCGATGTTTCGACTTTTTTCAATACCGGCGACGGCGTTGCGAAAGCCGTTCAGAACGTATCTTTTGACATAAACGCTTCGCAAACCGTCGCCTTGGTCGGCGAGAGCGGATGCGGGAAAAGCGTTACCGCCCTTTCGATTATGCAGCTTGTGCCAAAACCGGCGGGCAAAATCGTAAGCGGAAAGATATTTTTTGAGAATAAAAATCTGCTCGAACTTTCCGAAAAACAAATGCGAAAAATTCGCGGCAATAAAATCGGTATGATTTTTCAGGAGCCAATGACCAGCTTAAATCCTGTCTTCACAGTCGGCGACCAAATTGCCGAAACAATCTGTCTTCATCAAAAAAAATCGCACGATAAAGCCTGGCAAATGGCTGAACAAATGCTTGAAAAAGTCGGTATTCCCGAACCTGCCCGCAGACTTTACGAATATCCGCATCTGCTCTCCGGCGGAATGCGGCAGCGAGTAATGATTGCTATGGCGATTTCGTGCCAGCCGGCACTCTTAATCGCTGATGAGCCGACTACCGCGCTGGATGTTACAATTCAGGCACAGATTCTTGATTTGCTCGATGAACTCCAGGCGAGCGAAAAAATGAGTATCCTGTTGATAACTCACGACCTCGGCGTTGTTGCGCAGCGGGCGGATTATGTCGCGGTAATGTACGCATCGCGAATCGTCGAAAAATGCCACTGCGCGGAACTGTTTAACAACCCGCTGCACCCTTATACAAAGGGGCTTTTAAAATCGCTGCCGCAGCTTGGAACAACCGCAAAACGTCTCGAAACAATCGGCGGAAATGTGCCTGAACCTTTGAATTTCCCAACAGGCTGTAAATTTCATCCCCGCTGCCCAATCGGCTGCAATGATAAAAAATGCCAAACGCAGGAGCCGGAACTGAAACAGGTTTCAGAAAATCATTACGTCGCCTGCTGGTACGCAAAATAAATCAAAGATTAAAAATAAAAAATAAAAATTGTGGAATTCGGCCTAACGGCCGAGAGAAATTTACAAAAAACATGAATAGTGATTTATTAAAAGTTGAGAATTTAAAAACGTATTTTGCGATAAAGAGGGGCATTCTTCGCAAGACCGTCGGCTACGTCAAAGCGGTTGATGATGTCAGTTTTGACATTCCGGCGGGCAAAACGTTCGGCCTTGTCGGCGAGAGCGGTTCGGGCAAAACCACAGCCGCAAGAACTATCGCTCGACTCGTGCCGGCGACAGCGGGCAAAGTTTTTTTTGAAGACCGGAACATTCTGACTGTCAAACAATCTGAACTGCGAAAAATTCGCAGGCAGATTTCGATAGTTTTTCAGAATCCTTACAGTTCGCTCAACCCGCGAATGACGGTTGGCACAATTATCGGCGAGCCGCTAATCGTGCATAAAATCGCTAAAGGTTCAGATCTTACCGACCGTATATGCACATTGCTGCAGAAAGTCGGCCTTCAGCCTGAACATATCAATCGCTATCCTCACGAATTCTCCGGTGGACAGCGACAGCGTATCGGAATCGCACGGGCTCTTGCTCTTGAGCCAAAATTAGTAATCTGCGATGAGCCGGTCAGCGCACTCGACGTTTCGATACAGAGCCAGATTTTGAACCTGCTGAAGGATTTGCAGGATATGTTTAATCTTACATATTTATTTATCGCTCATAATTTGTCGGTTGTGGAATTCATAAGCGATTTTGTCGCGGTGATGTATCTTGGCAAAATCGTCGAAATGGCCTCGGCGGAAATGCTCTATAAAAATCCGCTCCACCCATATACAAAATTGCTACTGAAAGCAATTCCACTTCCTGTGCCGGTACGAAAAAGGCAGGCTATCGGCTCCGGCGAGGCACTGAAAATCGGCACATCGGCAGGCTGTCCGTTTTATCCGAGATGCCCTATTGGCGACGAATTTTGCAGTAAAAACGTCCCAAAACTCGAAGAAAAAGCCGTTGGCCACCGCGCCGCGTGCTTTAAAGCCTGATTTATAATAAAACCCTCTCGACTTTTCAGCCGATAATACTATAATAGACGCGGTTCTATTCTGATTTCTGAATTCTGTATTCTTTTATTATGACCGACAGCAATATCGCAACAATAACGACGGAAAAGGATTTCACGCTGGTAACGTTTAACGTTGCCAGTTTGACAGCGGGGAGCGGTCTGGAAGATATTACGCGAAAAATTTCCGAAATAGTGCAAAATATCAAACCACATAATCTTATTATCGATTTTAAAGGCATAAAATTTTTCTCATCGCAGACGCTTGGGATACTGCTCGATGCCCGCAAAAAAGTCGCCGGTTACAATGGCAACATCGTCATCAGCAGCATAAACCCGCAATTATATCGCGTATTCAAAATCACCAACCTCGACAAAATTTTTAAATTCTATCCTGACGCTCCTTCTGCGATAGCGGACTTGAAAAAATAAAAATCTGAAAGGATTTGTTATGAATGTTGAAAAACAATTTTCCATCTTTATGGTCAACAAGCCCGGCGTTCTGGCGCAGATTTTCTCCGAATTCGCGCACGCCAAAGTAAATATCAGCGCCCTTACCGTGATGGATTCGGTCGAGCATGGTGTATTGCGAATTGTCTGCGAATCAGCGGAAAAAATGCGGGATGTTTTAAGCCATTTGAATATGCAGTTCGATGAAACTGATGTTCTCTGTGCGACGCTGCCGAACAGACCCGGCGCATTTGCCGCTGTGGCTGAAAAATTGGCAAAGGCTCACATCAATATAGCTTATGCTTATTGCACAGCCGGTGCAAAGGGCGGGAAGACGACAGCCATTTTGAAAGTCGCCGATATAAATAAGGCTATGAAAATTTTGAAAGACTCGGCTGATACCGGCAATGACGATAACCCATCTATGAGACGCTCGCCGACTTCGAGAAAAAGCTAAAAAAAGCCAGACAATAACGATATAATCATATTCCAAATTTTGAAATGGAGAATGTTATGTCAAAAAATTTCGCTCTTAATGTTGCGGGTGTAATTTTTATTCTTGTCGCGATGCTTCATTTAGCAAGATTGCTAATGAAGCTCAATGTTACGATTGGCCAGTGGGAATTGCCTGTAACTGCGAGTATTGGCGGAGTAATTGTAACAGCCGCTCTGGGCGTATTGATGTTCGCCACCGCCGCGAAGAAATAAAACCTATGGAGAAAAAAGTGGCATCTCTACAAAGCTGGTTCTATTGGGCGTTGCTGTCGGCTTTATTTGCTGCACTTACCGCGATTTTCGCCAAAATTGGCTTGGCAGGGATTGATTCGGATTTTGCCACACTAATCAGAACCTGTGTAATACTTCTCGTTTTGAGTGTATTCGTCTGGCTAACAGGTAAATGGAGCAATCCTGCCCTGCTGAAGCCGAAGACATTGATATTCCTCACCCTGTCCGGCTTAGCCACAGGCGCATCGTGGGTCTGCTATTTTAGAGCGTTAAAAATCGGCGATGCCTGCAAAGTCGCTCCGGTTGACAAACTTAGTCTTGTGCTGGTTGCTGTTTTCGCATTCGTATTTCTGCACGAGCGCCCAAATGGAACAGAATGGCTCGGCATAGCATTAGTAGCACTTGGCGTTATTGTTTTGAGCCTGGGAAGATGAGAAAGAAAGAGTATGTAATGGAAAATAATTTAGCGATATTTGAAGGCTATAAAATTCGTCGACATTTCGATGAAAAAACCGAAATATGGTTCTTTTCGGTAGTGGACATTATCCAGGTTCTAATACAACAGCCTGATTTTCAGGCTGCCAGAAAGTATTGGAATAAGCTGAAAGAACGGCTGAAAAAAGAGGGTAGTGAGTCGGTGTCAAATTGTCACCAACTGAAATTACTGGCTGCGGACGGCAAGAAGTATCTTACCGATGTTGCCAATGTCGAAACTCTTTTGCGGCTAATCCAGTCAGTGCCAAGTCCCAAAGCTGAACCAATTAAATTGTGGCTGGCAAAGGTCGGCTATGAGCGAATGCAGGAAATGGCTGACCCCGCAAAGGCATTAGACAGAGCCAGAGAAAATTGGCAAAAACACGGACGCAGCGAAAAATGGATACAGCAGCGGATGATGGGGCAGGAAACCCGTAATAAACTCACCGATTACTGGAAAGACCACGAAATTACAAAGGATGAGGAGTTTGCTATTCTCACCAATATTATTCATCAGGAATAGGCGGATGTAAGCGTAAAAGAACATAAGCTGATGAAGGGTTTAAAAACGCAAAATCTGCGAGATCATATGAGCGAAGCAGAACTAATTTTTACCGCCCTTGCGGAACTTTCAACACGCCAGATTGCAGAAAGCATACAGGCAACAGGATTGCCGGAAAACGAAACGGCCGGCAAAAAAGGCGGAGGCATCGCAAAAAAAGCCCGGCTGGAACTTGAAGGGAAAACCGGCAAAAAAATTGTTTCAGGAGAAAATTTTCTGCCGCCAAAGAATACTAAAAAACTAAACGGAAAATAATATGCTCGGCATAGCATTAGTCGCCCTCGGCGTTATTGTTTTGAGTTTGGGAAGATGAGAAATAAATAGAAAGGAACTTTATGGCAAATATACTTGCGATTGCAGGAAATAATTCAACATACAAACAACCCGGTGGAAGCCCCGCAGGATTTTTGTCGGGCTTATGGCATGGGGCAATAGCGCCCTTTACTTTCATCGTCAGCATATTCATTGAGAACGTCAGTATGTACGAAACAAACAACAATGGTGTATGGTATGAATGGGGATTCCTGATGGGAATATCGGGCGCACTTGGAAGCAGCCAAGCTTCAAGAATACACATAGGTGGTTAGGCATCCACCCATTCCTAAAAACAATCCTTGACGAACTGCTGGAAAAGCGTTATTTTTCTACCCCATAAACAGTTTCGGGATTAGCGGTTAGGGCAATTCCTATCCCCTAAACCCTACCCCCTATACCCTATTTCAGAAAGGAATTTAAAGATGTTCAGTACAATTATTGATGTAAGAGCCAGAGAAATCCTCGATTCACGCGGCAATCCGACCGTAGAAGTCGATGTATTGCTGGAAGATGGTTCATTCGGCAGAGCCGCTGTTCCATCAGGAGCAAGCACAGGCGCACACGAGGCGGTCGAGCTTCGCGATGTAAAGGCCAAACGCTATATGGGCAAAGGCACGTTGACTGCTGTCAAAAACGTAAATGACAAGCTATCTGATGCCGTTATCGGTATGGACGCTATGTGCCAGGAAGAACTCGACTATACGATGATTAAATTGGACGGCACAAAGAACAAAGCCAAGTTCGGCGCAAACGCAATTCTCGGCGTATCGCTGGCTGTGGCAAAGGCCGCCGCTGAATCAGCAGGTCTGCCGCTGTACCGCTATTTAGGCGGATGCAACGCAAACGTTCTGCCTGTCCCGATGATGAACATCCTCAACGGCGGAAAACACGCTGATAACAATGTTGATTTTCAGGAATTTATGGTAATGCCAATCGGTGCAGTGAATTTCCCGGAAGCATTAAGAATGGGCGCTGAAGTTTTCCATACACTAAAAGGCGTTCTGAAGAAAAAAGGCTACAACACATCAGTCGGCGATGAGGGCGGCTTCGCTCCATCACTGAAAAGCAACGAAGAGGCTCTGGAAGTAATTCTCGACGCAATTAAAAAAGCAGGCTACAAGGCAGGCAAGCAAATAGCTATCGCTCTTGACCCGGCATCAACCGAAATGTGGGACAACGCCACGAAGAAATATAAATTCTTCAAGTCCGCTCCAAAGACCAGCGTTTCTTCCGATGTGATGATTAATCACTGGAGTAAGTGGGTTGAAAACTATCCAATCGTAAGCATCGAAGATGGTTTGGCTGAAGACGATTGGGATGGCTGGAAAAAACTCACCGACAAGCTCGGCAGCAAGTGCCAACTCGTCGGCGATGACCTGTTCGTAACAAACACGGAGAGACTGGCAAAGGGCATCAAGCTCGGCGCAGCAAACTCAATTCTGATTAAGGTCAATCAGATTGGCACGCTAACCGAAACAATCGAAGCCATCAATCTGGCAAAGAGAAGCGGCTATACCGCGATTATGAGCCATCGCAGCGGCGAAACAGAAGATTCATTCATCGCTGATTTAGCAGTCGCAACGGGGGTCGGCCAAATCAAAACCGGCTCGGCTTGCAGAACAGACAGAATCTGCAAATACAACCAACTGTTAAGGATTCACGAAGAACTCGGCAGCGCAGCGCAGTACGGCTCGTTCCTGTTCGAATAAAAAAACAATATGAGATTACTGATAGTTGTATGGATTGCGGCATTTGTGCTTCCGGCGTATGCCGAGCCAAATGCCGTATATCCGGAGTTTGTGCCGGGTAAAGAAATACAACTGAATGTCGGCAAGGCTGTGGGCGAAGTTCTCGTTTACATACCGACCGATTATAATGATGATTACAACTGGCCTGCTATATTTTACTATCACGGAGCAGGCGAACCGCTTTCAACGCAGCGATTTCAAATCGCTACGCAGGGAAAAGGTTTTGTGGTCGTAAGTATGGAATTTACCCCCACAACTGACAAGCAAAAGACTCTGACACAATATCTGGCTTATGTCGAACTGGAGATAAAGAACCTTGCGTTTGTAAGGCACTATCTGCAAAAACGGCTTAAAATAAATAATAAGATGACAGTTCTGGCGGGTGTCAGCCGCGGAGGCTGGCTGGCATCTGATATTTTCGCCCTGCGTCCACAATTGGGTGCCGCGGCGGTAATTATGTGCGCAGGGTATAGCGGCTGGGCATCTGAAAATACATCATCATCGCTTGCGGGTAAATATGTTTATATCGGCGCCGGCGAAACAGACCAGAACCGCCCCGCTGCCAAAAAGGCCGCGAACTATTTTGAAAGCTGCAACGCCGATGTAACATTCGATGTCTATGCCGGCTTAGGGCATAATGTTGACCCGAACTCGCCAAAACTAAAAAAATGGTTTTCAGATTTGCGCAAAAACATGAAATAATACCAAAAGTTCCTGCCCCAAAAGGGCTTTTTTATTAAGATAATCCCATCTTGGCAAAATAGGTAAAGTCTTATAATACCCGCATTTTTTTGTCAATAATCGACTTTTTGCTTGACAAGCATTCACAAAAGCATATAATTCATAGCCGTAAGTCGTAAGCGAGTGTTATTAAAACACGCTGCCAGTTATGTGTGTTTTTTGATATATACAG
>MHXU01000029.1 GCA_001824555.1 Planctomycetes bacterium GWC2_45_44 | reverse complement strand
ACCGTAATTTAATTGTCAATGAACTTATTATATCAAGTGTACATATAAATGCACAAAGTTTAACTAATTTTTAGAGGAACCCTTTATTTAATCATTACTTTGTAACTCTGCCGTCGTCAGTCGTATCCCGTTTAGCAGCCCGCAAATCTCTGAACAGGCTTATCGTATCACGGATGCCGCCGATTGACAGCCACGCTATAACAACAAACGAAGCACTCATCATAATCCAAAAACTGTAGTAATGAAACAGACTCCATTGTTTATCAGTCAAACCAATAAAATAAGCCATCGCAGTCATCGCCACAAAGAGCAGAAACATCACCAGCGACTGCGATATCGCAATGGCGTATATAATTTTATCGCCTTTTGTGAACTCTTCGGTAACGCCAAAAGCAGTTTTAATAATGCTGACTTTCTCACGAACAGGGATTGATTCGCCGGCAATCCCATACTCGCCGCGATGAAGCATCTTGTCCAGATTGAAATGCGTCCGCCTGCCAAACAGCGAAAACACAGTATAAAGACCCGCCGCGACAAGCATCGCGAAGAAATATATCTCCTGGCCGTTAAGGAAAAAATTTTTACCAAACCTGCTCATCCACATATTGTCACACACCATACCGGTCGTGGCAAGAACCGACCCGCTGATAAGAGCGGCATAAGCTCCTGCGGTGCTGCCCCATTTCGTATAAAGTCCGCCGATAATAACCGCGCCAATCCCGCCAAGCCAGATAGCTCCTGTCAGCGCGAAAAAATAAAAAATGTGCTGCGTCTGACGAAAGAAACTGCTGAACAGACAAACAAATACGCCCACGAAAAAAATCGACAGCCGCAGCGCGAAAATATGCTGGCTGTTGGTAAATGGTTTTTTGCGTAAAGGCAAAATAATATCCTGTACAAATATGCTGCCCCATGAGTGCAAAGAAACATTGTGTGTAGCGGTAGTGCCTGCTATCATCACCGCGGCAAAAGCTCCCATCAGACCAACGGGCATATAAAGAGTCATCGTTAACGGCACAAGCATCTGGTCGCAAACCTCTTTGTTGCTGATATGGGCGAGCATTTCAGATACCTGCGCAGCATAAGCGGCGTATTTCGGATGATGCATTATCATATAGCCGACAAGCGGAACAAGAAGGACAAGCGCATAAGTAATTATCCAGGAGCGGAAATTCGAGAGAACGCCGGCCATCTTCGCCTCATGAGGCGATTTTGCCGAACAGTTAAAGCCCTGCGACCCCTGCCATGACAAACGATTAAATACAACCGCGATAATGCCTATTATAAAATACCACGGATTAAAATCGGACTGCCATGCATCAAACGGGTTAACCATCGACTTGCCTTTTTCAGCAATCATAATGCCGTCAAACACATCATTGAGCGGAAATTTTATCAGCAGGAAGATAAGAAGCGCCGCCAGAACGACATTGAGAAAAAGCGACTGAAAGAAATCCGTAACCAGCAGAGCGATTTGTCCGCCGATAAATGTTGAATATAACGCAACACCAACCAGAATTATTATCACAGTCTGATAAGTGGGCAAAACAAGCCCTGCCAGCCGGTAATGCTCCGGCAAACCACAATAACTGATAAAGAAATTCGCGCCGACAGCCGGGAAAACGCCGAAGTTGATTATACCCGAAAGCCAACATATTATTGCCGCGAAAATTCGGAAATTTCGACTGTATCGAATCTCGAAAAACTGCGCCATCGTTAAAACGCGCGTCTCACGATAGCGATATATTACCCATCCAGTCAGCACCATAATCAGGCTCACCGGCACGCCAAGATTGCCCCAGCAATTGGAAATAAAACCTGATTTATAGGTCAACTGCCATAACGCGACAATAGATATGGCGCCAAGACCGCAAACACCCTCCGCCATTGTCAATAAGTACCGCCCGGCACACCGGTTTGCCGCCAGAAAGTCCGCCGTTGACTGCGTGTATTTTTTTGTCGTGTAAGCCAAAGCAACGAAAAAAAACATAACAGCAAAAACCACCGCCCAGTCAATCCAATGAAAATTCATATATCAACCTTTCCGCCTTAGCCGGCGTATTTTTTGCTCATTTCGGAACGTATTTTCAAATAGTGTTCAAAATTGTCTTTACTCATGTCTTTTGGTATTCCGCCTTCCTCCCAGGGAATAAATCCGCCGCCTTTGCAAGACCGATATACTTCTTCTATGTGCGATCCGAGTTCTGGTTTTGACATATCCGCGACAAAACGACTTATCCCGCCGGCAAAACAAAGACGATTCCCATAACATTCTTTCAGATGCTTTATATCCATTCCATCCGAGGGACCGACAGGGTCGAGCATATCAATACCCGTCTCGACTATGTCCGGCAACAGGGCATTGATGTTTCCATGGCTGTGCATAAAGGCAAACTTGCCGTATTTATGAGCGAGGCTTGCTGTACGCTTGTGCCACGGGAAGAAGTATTTGCGGTAGCATTTGGGCGACATCAGCGGGCCGGTGTTGCTGCCGAGGTCGTCTGTCCACCAGACGGCATCAACGCCGCATTCAAGAAGTTTTTCAGCACCGTCAAAAAGAAATTTACCCCACGTATCCACAAGGTCTTGTACGAAATCACCGCCTTCCGCAAGGTCTATCAAAAATTCATCTATCTGCCTGCAATGCTCCCATATCCCTGCATAAAATCCATCTATACAGCCTCTAACAAAGAATCCCTCACCTATAAACCTTTTGACAGATTTTGCAGTATTGACCCAATGTTCCGGATTACTGGCTTGATCCGGCAGATTCAGCTTATCAAGATTCTTGTGTCCATCTAATGGCCTGGACAAAGTTTGATACGCCCATTCGGGCTCAAGAACTATGAGTCGACGTGTGCCATTAGCCAACTCAACGATGAGCGAATCCTTTTTTTCTTCAACCACCTTACCCTGAATACCGCCGCTTACCTCCACGAAACAACTGTTCGTTGCCTTTGCCAACTCGCTTTTGTAATCATCCCCGGTGCCAGGCTTATTCTTCGATGAAATTTCAGGAAGGAATAGTTTTTCAGCCTGAGGAGTTGAAAAAAAAGTCCATCCGGGAACAAACTCAACCTGCTGATGCCTCAAAGTCGCAATAACGGCTTCTCTATTATTCACAACAAAACCCTTTCAAATACTTGTTTCGATAGTATAATTTTTTTAAAAATCAAAGCAGTAAAATACTGCTTAAACAATCACATGAACCTGAACTAATCTTATTGCGTAATCGCCGGGATAACGCTCAAGTTTAGTGCCTGGGTCTTCGGTCTCTTTACAGCCGCAGCGAATCGTTATCTTTTTCGGATAAGACACCGGCGGACTGTTGCCGGGAACAGAATGAAACGAATGGCCGAGAGCCTCGAATTTTTTCCGGTCTGTAACTACGGGACTGTGGCCGACTGCGAAATGTACCGAATTTTCATAGAACGCCAAAGGCGCATTATCATAAAATCCAAGGCTTAACTTCTTCAGCATATCATAGTCGTCCCTGATATCTCCCGGAGAAACGACATCATAGTTCACGCTTCGCGCGAAAGCAATTTTGGTCAACAGGTGTATCCATATACTCGGATGAACGCCGTTGAGATTGTCAACCCGCAAACGCTTGACCGTCCTGTTGTCCACGTTGTCGATGCTTTCGCCCTGTTCCCACCATTCAACAATGTTGTAGCCTCTTGGAACGCAACCGCTTCCAACAACCGTAACAGCCGCTATGGGTCTGTCTTCGGTTATCGTTAAAAATCCGGTATCGGCCTTGAATTCTATGCCTTTCATGGCATCGATTTCATAGAAGTCTCCCGCCTCGACGTTATCGTATATAAACGGCGTCTGATATACGCGGATTTTAGTGGAAAACTCATCGGGCTTTCCGCTGAACGGCTTGTATGTTTTAATCTGTTCCGGTGAAAATGTTTTATAAAGCGGTAAATTTTCTATAGCCATTTTCAAATTCCTTTCTTTTTATTTTTTAGGTATTTATCGAAAAAGTCCACGACCACCGGTCGCAAATCTTTCTGCTCCGGCTGTAAATTAAAACTGTGTCCTGCCCCCTTAACTATGAGCAATTCGCTTTTCACGCCCGCCGACCGAAGTTTTTTATACATATCAATCGCCTGCTGCACCGGCACGGCTGGGTCTTCGCTTCCATGAATCAGAAGGAAAGGCGGCTCATTACCATTGATATGGGTTATCGGCGAGGCCTTGGCAAAAAGTTCAGGAGCATCCTGCACACTTGCGCCGATAAACGTTTCAACGACTATTCGCGGAGGCGGTCCCCATGGAGCCGTATTAATCGTATGCTCAAGAGTGATTAGCTTGTATGGGCCGTATAAAGCGACAACCGCCTGAACACCGCTCGAAACCCCTGCATAAGGCCCGTTGGGTTCCAGACCGGCTTCCGGTCCGGCTGCGCCAAGAAGAGCCGCCATATGGCCTCCGGCCGAACAGCCGATTGCACCGATGGCATTTGCATCTATGCCATACTCATCCGCGTGCATACGCAGGAATTGCACCGCACTTTTGCATTCATAAAAAGCCTGCGGCCAGGCACCTTGAGAAGGGGTACTCAATGTATAATCTATACTCGCACAAATATAACCGCGTTCGGCAATATCGCGGCATACGCTTATCGCTCGTCCACCATCAGTTCTCTCGCCGGAGAGCCAACCGCCTCCGAACATATACAGAATCACGGGCAAACGCTTTGCATCCACGCCGAGCGGCCTGTAAAAATCCATCAACAAGGGGCTGCTGTCGCCAAGATATTTGACATCCTTCTCTATCCGAACATCATATATTTTCACCGCTTTTTTCCTTTCAACACTTGTCTTCAATATCTGCGTTTTGCAAGTCGCTGAATTTACATCGTCCGCTCTTGCCGTTAGCCCCCCAAAAGGAAACAATAGTAGAAAAAATACGGCAGTTTTGCTCATTATGTTTATTCCAAAGTATTTCATAAAGTACAACTCCTTAAAAATTATTTCCTACTGGTCATCTAACGATTATATGCGGGGAAATAAGATATTCTTAAATTTGTACAGCCATAAGGAACTAATTCTATCTCTTTCGATTCGCCGGTTATCTTCACAATGTTCGTCGACAGTTGTTCCTGTGTTGTTATCATCCTGCGGTTGTATATATATTCCGCCTGTCCGGCGTTAACAGTTATAACCACAGGACTCTTAACCCACGGGTTTTCGTTTCCTATGTCTCTATAAGCAACCTTAAAGGCGGATGAACTTTCTAAAGACTTTCTGTCAAGAACAAGGCCTTTGGGATAGTATTCGGAAATCTCTGTGTTTATTTCATAACAGGGCCAATCAGGATGCGGATTCAATTCGACCGGAGCGGTTACAGTCCATTTTTCCGGCAGGCGATACGCGAAAAGCAGCGGCCCTCGCTCAATCGCAACAGGAAACCTCATACAGAAATCCGAATCATCCACATCAACTGCTATAACTTCCATCGGCAAGTGCAAATCAATCGCATCGCCGTCTTTCCATGTTCTTTCTATCTCGAAATATCCTGCCTGACATTTTGGCGATGAAGACTTAACACCGTTGATTGAATACTCCGCACCTTTACACCATCCGGGAATACGCAGTATAAGCTTCATATATGAGGGTTTATCCGTGTGAACGACAAATTTTATGTCTTCCCTGAAAGGATATTCAGTCTGCTGTTCTACGATAATTGTATCGCCACTGGCAGTTGCAAATTTGACTGTGGAAGGCCCATAACAGTTAAAGCATAAATTTCCGGCATTGTCCGCCATACACATACTTCTGATATATTCAGGGATTACCGAAATAGCGTGAGTCGGACAGCACGCGACTCGATAGCAGGACGAATAAACTTCAGAATCAGCATCATCAGAATAAACGCTTGAAGTGCGTAAAGCCGCAAATTGGTTGGGCGACGACATATAGGCAATCGCCCTGCCGTCTTTTTTCTTTGCCCCCTGCGAACCATTAAATACTATCTTTTCCACCAGGTCAAAATAGTCCGGATTGCCGGTAATGGCACCCATCTCAAAAAAGGTACGTTCAAAAGTCTCGAAATTGCAGTATTCCGTTTCACAAACATCGCCAACCGGACTTAAAAATTCAACATTCGTAGAAGGGGATCCTGTTCGCTGAAGACACTTGTCGATTACCTTTTTAAGCCCTTTAATACTTGCCTGTAAATACTTCTGATTGCCGTTGCATTTGTACAGCAGTGCCGGATGTTTAACCTCTTCGCCGTAAGCGACCGCGTGGATGGTATGATAGGGAGCAAGGCCACTGGTGAAATCGGACATTCTGTTCTTCTGTTTTGAATTTTCTTCGAGCCAGAGTAGATATTTCTCCGACCATTCAATCAGCCTTTTATCGCCTGTGTAAAGGTACACCTCTGTCATGGATTCTATAAGTCCAGAGCCGGCATAGTCTGTGAAATGGTCGCTCCAGTTGCGTACAAACCACAGAAGCCCCTGGTGGCAGGCATCAAGTACATCCTGTCTGCCGGTGGCTTCGTAGTATGCGAGCAAGGCACGCATTGCCCAGTTTTGACTCCATGCGTTGTAGTCCTCCATACGGTTGTCATTTTTGCCGTAGCCGCCGATATATCCATCATCTTCCCGGTTGGCAAGTACCTTATCCACCCACTGTTTGGCCTTATCCTTCAGACTTTCATTGTCAAAAGCAAACGCGAGCATCACAAATCCGCTCCAGTAAGTACCGGATATTTCAGAACTCCAGCCCGGAGTAAGCGATGCACCGTACGCATCGCCAAGTTTTTTTTCATGGGTTCTGCTGATAAAAGGTTCATAAATCATCTTCGGCTCTAATTCGTCAAGATGGCCTGACATACCGGATGCCTCTATCTCAAGCTGCCGCTTAAGCCAGCCGGATGCGGTAATGTTCCCCAGCGGAATCCTGCAAAATACACTTTTCCTACTTTGCCTGTAATTGATTTTATCCATATCTTTCTCTTGTTTCACTTTTCGATGTTATACCGTCAGTATTGATTAAAATCATACACTTTTTTAATCAGAACCGATAGAAACAATTTTAAAGTCCTTACCCGGAAGAGATATCTCGAAAGCGTTATCCCTGCTTACGAGCGTTTTTTGAGTTTCCTTATCTATACACTCCGCCGCAGTCCACCTGGCAGATGTCAATCCCAGTGCATCAGTATTAGGAACTATATTAAATGTACCATCTTTCAATCCATGATTTGTTACTATCAAAATGGCCTTCCCTGCTTTGCCGCCGGCGTTTTTATATGCGCTTATATACACATCCGGCGAATCGGCAGTTGCAGGCTGCGGCGAATCAAAATATCCAATAAATTCAGCCTCGACAAAACCGAGTTTCCAGAGAATAGCGTTTGACAGATGAGCTTCCGAGGCATCCATAAATGCCGGGACGACTAAACTATCGTGCAGAAGAATCAAAGACAGCATCTCCCTGCTCGTTTGGCGAGCAGCAGTCTTGAACTCCGGCAAAAACAGAGGAGCCCAGCCCCATTGTCTCGCCAGAACTTCAGTACGGCATTTATCCAAAGTAAGTATGTCATGGTAATCGACTCCGCCCTGACCATTAAAATATGTCCAGTACTGCTCGCCATTAAGAGCCGAGTCAACAAAACCATGTATGGCTGGTATAAAATTAGCCGAAAGATGTCCAATAATAGCTCCATCTTTTCTGGCGTGAACAACTCTGTACAGTCGCTTCATCTGGTCTCTCATCGGCCATATAGTATATTCGCCCTGCCTTACTCCGCTGTCATCTATATATCCGCAGCCGTGGGCGGCATTCGCGCATTTCCACGGTAAAAACAAATCAAGATACACGCCGTCAAAGTCATACGCCGGCAGAGATGACGTTGCTATTGTGCCAATATAAAGATCCTGCCATTTGCTTGCGGGACAAACACCCTTTGCGTTTAACCACTCAACCTCTGAACACTCATAGCCGATGCCGTAAGTCAGATTCCATTCCTCACCGTAAGTGCTGTACCATGGGGAAGTCGTCCCAAGTTCCTGAAGAATCGCATACCAATACATTCTGCCGCCGTCCGCGTGAACTTCGTCCCTTGCCTTTTTAAGCGTTGACCAGTACTTTGCCTCCCGCCCCTGCCGCGTTAGAAACTTAGTCGCTTCAACATCTTCCAGCATAGTTTTGACCTGTTCATCGCTCTTGGGTTCGGGCCAGCCCCACCACTTACCCTCGGCTTCGAACAGAACCGAATTAATCAGCAGTTCAGGAGGAGCCATTGGATGCCGTATATACCTTTCTTTCAGCCGCCAGTCCGCTCGTATAGATTTTACCGGCGTTGCCTGTAATCCAAAAACTATCTGACGAATTTTTCCGGAGGGGAATGGCTTGTCCGCAAGATGGACTCGGAGCAAAATCTCATTTTCTGTTCTGACTATTTCCTGTGTAATATCCGATGAGCCGACCATCCATCCCTTCTGCGATGCCGCAAACCAGCACAGCCCCGCGTTAGTGTTACCGAGCCATATAACCGGATTGAAATTCTTACTCCATACAACTCCGTCTCCATCGGGAATTGAACCGGAATTTGTATTTCCCCACGACATAACGTGTGAATGAATAAGTTCCGCAAACTTTTTGGATAAAGGAATTTCCAGAATAAGACTGTTCGGCCCCTGTGCCGTTCCCGGGTTAATTTCCAACTCCACACGAATACAGCCGTCGAACTCGGTAAGACTGCGTGTGCTGACAGAAAGCTCCGGAAAACTCACGCTGCCGACAGCTTCGGCAGAGCCTTGAGATAGTTTTTTAACTTGATGACCGCCAACAGTCGCCGGTAATTCTTTGCCGTCTGCAAATGCTTTCAAAACAACTGGCCCGGCAAGAACTGTCATTCCTGCGCTTTTGATACTTTCTGGAAGGCCGTTTCCTCCGAAAGCAACAGACCTATTCCAAACATCGACATTATTCCCTTCGACGACGACGGGAGTCCATGGCTCCGGAACTTCCGGCACATAACCAATTTCAGAATAGATTTCGGGAATCTGTCCAGCCTGTGAAAATTTTGCGGAATTTTTTACAGTTTTATCTTTACCCGTTACGACCGACGCTTCAAAAGCGTAATCCCCCACAGGAATGTCTTTGAGTTCAAAAACGGCTTTCCCTTTTTCCTGGTCGAAGACCGCTTTTTTCGAGACGAGCAAACTTCCATCTTTTTGGTTGTAAAGACCTACGGTACCTTCCAGTTGGCTTCCTGTTATATAACTGCCGGCGGCATCCAGCGATACTTCAACAATCCCCTTTGCCGGCGAACAATGCACAGCTACTTCAAGAGGAGGGTATGTATCAAAATTAATAGAATGCCTCTGAATAAGCATATTATTCTGTACGTCAAACACTTCCCATGCCAAACAAGAAGGTTTCATCTCTAATTGTTTTTTGTAAGAAACAGCCCCGCGACCATCAGATAAGACTATTTGCCGTGTTTCCAATTTTAACGCTTCCGCTTCACCAGACTCATGAACATTTACAACACTTATTTCTTTGGGTTTCACCGCCCTGACATCCGCAGCTGCGCCAAAAGTGAACGCTCCTTTTTCAGCGAGAATCTCACCATTGATATTCAGGTCTCCCGCAAAAATGTTGCCAAGCGAAACTATTCTGGCCGATGCGCCATCGCCGCCAAATCTAATTCTGCCAAAAGTAGCGACATCTAAAAAATTTGTTGTCGGCGACCATGCTGACGATAAACGCGGCGCGACATAGCCGCGACAGAAATTCGCGCCCCAAATGTCGCCATCTGCAGGCTTGGCTGCGCCAAAAGCTTTAAACGGAATCCTGAATTCCGCAACCCACTCATTTTCCGTCAGAGTACTACGATAAACCATCTGGGAATTAAATTTCCGGCCATCCTTCTCATCATAATAGCCACCCGCAGGCCCTCCCAGCAAATGAACCACAACGCCATCCGAAGACGAAGGCTGCAAAAGGATTTCCACGTCATCATCATTCCACACAGGACTGTCCGGACCGCTCAAAGTCGCAACAACCGTGCTTCCTTTTAGTATAGGAGATACGAAAACAATATAGAGACATTCATCATCGTATGCGCCATAAACCACGGGCTGCGCACGAGAGGCAATCATCTTGTCGGCTCCTGTAAAACCCGTTATTGCCGATGCTTTAGACCATTCCTCCGCAGAGAACCTGCCATCTATAATGGGTGGATTTTTAATTCTCGGCAGCGTCCAGAAATGCGACACGCCCGTCAAGTCCGTTTGATTTTGAGCTGCACGGGACGATTCCTCGCCAGTCTGAACATTCCGAAATGAACAATCGTCGATATATATATTCCCGGCTGTATGAATCGCAAATGCTATCTGCTTAACATTCTGCTCGGCGGTATAAGCCCACTTAAGTTCCTGCCATTCGGAAGAGGCCTGGCCTCCAAAAGGTACAGACCCGATAAAGCCCTTCTCGTCATTGTATGTATAAAGATAGACCGTGAATTTTTCCGTTCCCTTAACTGCCATTTCCACTTCATATTCGCCGGGCTTAATCTCGAATGCCGGTGTCATCACCGCCATCTCTGAATTACCCTCGCTTGTCAGCCTGACGCAACAGTCTCCAGAATGCGCACTTGACGAGTCTTTAACCCATACATATGAGCCTTTCAGGCCGGGCGCGCCATTTGGAGACCACCCCTGAAGACCGCCGTCCGACGAGCTTCTCTCAAAACCGCCGTTGATGACATATTCTCTGGCATTTGTTTGACCGGAGACAATGGTCAATACCGCACAGAAAACCAGAAACAACGCGAAAATATACGAAGTATTTATCCAATGTTTTTTCATTTTCCACCTATTAAAAAAATGGTTTAAATTTCCAATAATTCAATGTCCGCCTTCCGTATGCGGCCATCGGTATTTTACGGGTACACGGCACAAACTGTCAAATTATCCATAACACTGGCAAAATTCAAGTTTGAATTACGGCGTACCAGCCTGTGCTGCACTCAAACTTTCGAAAAGATAGATGTGGACACCCAATGCGGCAAATTTATCGCTGAAATTGCCGCTCGTCAGGGAAATCGTCCGGTTCTCTCCCAACACCTTTGCGGCAACGATTGAAGGGTCTAATCCTGACAACGTAAAACCAACTTTTGCCCTTGAACGCTTCCGATTGTTATTGACCGCTATCAATACCGCATCGTTCCCGTCTCCGGCAAACACCCATGTTATATCGCCGTTATATGTGTTAGAGCACGAGGCAGTGAGTCCGGCGTTTCCCTTTAGAAACGTGGGGAGGAGCGACTTAAGCTGGTCTGTTGCGGGATAAGCAATAGTATCGCGAAATCCTGGAGATGGAAGACCATATTTTGATTCCGCCCCTTCAAAGATGAACGGCATAATTCCATCTGCTCCCATAGAAACCGGAGCAAAAACCATATATCTAAACTCCGCAGGTGAGGGCAAAGAATAACCAAATGCCTGATATAAGCCTGGCAATGCCAGGTATGCTTTCCCCGCTTTTTTCGCTGCGGCAATATCAGCCTGCACCTGTGAATACAAATTGAGGCTGTACAATTCCCGGCCAACTACATCACACGCCGGTAAATATGCAGTATGTTTTGAAAGAGGCGAATAAATAACCAGAAGCACGATATGATTAGGGTCTGGGTCTGCCGCTTTAACGGCGTTATATTTGGCGATTACATCCGAGGCCGGAATGCCTCTTATTTCCGGCTCATCATCTAAATAATAACCATATAAACCCGGATGATTTTTTACTATGTTGACCCAGGTGGTTATCGCGTTTAATTCTATCGGGTGCATATCTATCATAACCTTAACGCCCCTGTCATGGGCGGCATCCATATAAGCGAATAAAGAGGCCTCGCCTTCGCCCCTGATATAGTACGGCATTACATAATCAAAGCCATGCCGCATACTCTCGTCTAACGGGGTCAAACCAAGAGCGGGAATTCCTAATTCAGGAAATTTATGCAAAGCATACCAGCCCAGCGGAAAAGTCTTTTGGCCATTGACTAAAAAACCACCCGGCATTGTCTCTGCCGCAGCAGAGGATAAAAAGCAGAAAATAAAAAACAAAACGTATTTGACGGCAGTGTTAAACAAGAACCTGCAACGCCAACTATGTGTTTTTCCGTATTTCATATCATTGCTTCCTGCATATTAGAACATTTAATTTTGCTTCTGCAACACACAGACGGCAGAATTGGGGCATACTTTTTTCATATTACTGGCAATTTTCATTTTGAGGGTCATCGCATTTCGCCCAGTCCAGGGCAAACATCGCAAAGTCCTCGAAGTTCACATAGCAGTCGCCATTCAAATCGCCAGCCATAGCCTGACCATTCGCAACTATGTCTTCGCATACCCAAACATCGTCGGGGTTGATTGCCGCAATCTTTACAATCGCCGCGCCAAAATTCATCGGCACTGTAATATCGTCGCCATTTATATCCGAAAGCGAACGAACAAAAACTCTGCCATCGTTCAGACCTATCACAACATTGTTGTTCGACGTAATCGCCAGAGCATAGATTGCATTCGGCAAAACGGTGTATCCAAGCTGTACGCCCACGTTATGCGCATCGACTAAAATCACCTCACCAGAGAGGTTACCAACTACCAACAGGTCGTTCGCTGTACGCGCCAATGCCCTGATTGATACGCCGGTACCCATAATTGCATGGTCAACATATCCGGCCGGCGCGATGGACAAATCCTCATTGTCGCGAACGAACAGGTAGACGCTGGGGTTGCCGGCCGTGGACGCAAACACAACATCGCCTGTACTAAGCGTGAGTCTGGCGGTTACAGATGCCGCTAATTCCATACCATCCCCCTGATAACCTATCGGAGTTGCTGACATATTGTTGCCCTGTCGTATAAAAAGCTTACCCCAGTCGTTGCTTACAATCATAATTTCATCCAGCGGGCTTGGAGCCAGATACATATACCTGCTTCCGCTTGAACTAAACTGCACGCTGCCGGAGCCACCATAACCAGCAGGCGCGACGGTTACATTTTTGCGGCTTCTTGCATACACCCAGCCACTGTAGCTGCCAAAATATATATCTCCGTTCGGACGTATTGCAGCGCCCAAAATACCATGACCGCCGCCATGGCTGCTGTCTGCGACCATACCGCTGGTGATAATAGTACCCAGAGCATTATATTTTGACACTGCCGCCGTACCATCGCCAAAGCCCAGCACTATCTCGCCGGTAATCGGGTTGCCGTCCGCACTGTAAATACTCTTGCCGTAATTGTACGCTGACACCTGACCAGTGCCTGACATATCGAACTCGTTTCTCGTGTACACCTGACCATTGCCAACAACAACAGTAACCGTGTCGGCCAGAGCCGCACCGCATTGCGACAATACCATTGCAAACAATATCGCGAAAACTTTTTTTATTTTCATATTACAATCTCTCCATTTATTTTTAACAACCTGATTTTTCAAATACACGGAAACAATAAACCATTGTTAATCTTCTTAAAAAGACTAATCGCAGTTGTCATTTTCCGGAGCATTACATTTTGTCCAATTCATCGCAAATTCCGCAAGGTCGCTGAAGTTCACATAACAGTCATTGTTTAAATCGCCGGCCAGACCCTGCCCTCTTGCAATTAACTCTATGCAGTTCGGCATCGGCTCGGGATTCGTCTCAAGGCCTATCACAGGCCAGCCCAAATCAACCGGCATTGTAATATCGGGACCGGCTATATCCAGCAATGACCGTACATATACATTGCCATTATACAAGCCAATTACAACATTGTTATTCGCCGTAACCGCCAGACTAAGAACCATACTTTGAAAAGCGGCATAAGATTTTCCCGGACGCGGTTCTGCTGCCAGGTTATTCGCATTACGCAAAAACACCTCGCCTGATACATTGCCAATTACGAGTAAATCGCCAGATGTGCGTGCCAACGCTGATATTTGAACGCCTGTTCCGCCGATAACCGTACCGTCGCCGACAAATCCTGCCGGTGCGACAGTCAGATTCGCATTATCCCGAACATATACCCTGCCATTAATTGTGCCAAGTGCAATATCGCCTGTGGATAGTCCAAGCCGGCCGGTTATAGTCGTTCCAAAGTTTGTGCCATCGCCGAGATAACCCGAAGGAGCGGCCGCCATATAGTTGCCCTGACGCAGATAAAGTATTCCTGGATGAGCAGCGGCAATGAGTTCATCGAGCGGATTTGTCGCAACATAAACAGGTTCGTTAGTTGCTGAAAAATCAAAATCAACCGGCACTGTATAACCCGGAGGCGCGGCGTTCACAGCAAGATGATTTCTTGCATACACCATACCGCTGGAACTGCTGAAATAAAGTTCGCCGTTTGGACGTATCGCGGCGCCCACAACGGCCGTACCGTCGCCGACGGTAGCACAGCTAATCATTGTGTCGAGTGAGTCGTACTTTGACACCGATGCCCTGCCGTCTCCGTAACCTATTACGATGTCGCCGTTATCGGGGTTTCCGTCCATACTGCGGGCCGTCAATCCAAGGCAGGTATGCCCTGATACATAGCCCGTGCTTGTAAGGTCGAGTTCGTTTCTGGTGGTAACAAAGCTATCGGTTTCGACAAGCGCGGTAATCGTACTGGGCTGTACCGCATTTGAACTTTTCAAAAGATAAATATGAACGCCCATCGCGGCAAAATTATCGGTAAAACTGCCACTCGTCAAAGTAACCGTTCGACTTTCTCCCAATACTGTTGCCGTGGTAATTGAAGGATTCAATCCTGATAACGTGAAACCAACGCCTGACCTCAAAAGAGTTTGATTGTTATTGACCGCCACCAGCACGGCATCATCTCCATCGCCGGCAAACACCCACGTTATATTTCCGCTATATGTATTGCTGCACGACGAGCTTAGCCCGACTCTTCCCTTGAGAAGCGAAGGGAGAATCGTCTTAAGCTGATTGGTTACCGGATAAACGATACTATTGCGAAATCCCGTGGCAGGTGCCCCATAAGTTGATTCTACGCCCTCAAAAATGAACGGCATAATTCCATCCGCTCCCATAGAGACAGGAGCAAAAACCATATACCGAAACTGTGGTGGCGTGGGCAAAGAGTACCCAAATGCCTGATATAAACCAGGTAACGCCAAATACCCTTTCCCAGCAGCTTTCGCTGCAGCAACATCAGCCGGTACCGAGGAATATAAATTGGTGGTATATAACTCTCGACCTATCACATCACATGCCGCTAAATAATCTGTATGCGTCGAAACAGCCGAATAAAGAACCAAAAGCACGATATGGTTAGGATTGGGGTCTGCCGCTTTAATAGCGTTATATTTTGCTATCAACGTTGATGCAGGAATACCTCTTATTTCCGGCTCATCATCTAAATAATAACCATATAAGCCCGGATGATTTTTTACTAAGTTGACCCAGGAAGTTACCTCGTCTATCGTTGATGATGGGTGCAGGTCTAACATAAACTTAACGCCCCTGGCGTATGCTGTATTCATATAAGCCGTAATATTCGCAATACCTTCTGCTCTGGCATAGTATGGCATTACATAATTAAAACCGTATTGCATACTTTCATTTAGCGGTGTAATACCCGCCAGACCGGGAATTCCTATTTCCGGCCATTTCTGCAGAGCATACCACCCCATCGGAAAGGTCTTCTGACCATTGACTAAAAAACCGCCCGGCGCAGTCTCCGCCCCGGCGGAAGACAAAAAGCAGGAAATCAGGAATAAAATACATACGATAATGACAGCTTTTAATGAAAATTTACGATACCAACTGTATTCTTTTCTTTTTTTCATATTATTGTCTCCTGTTTATTTGCCGCTCTTAAAAAACAGCGGTGAGCCCCGACATATAACGAAGCGAACTCACCGCTGGCAATAATTTAAATCTAAATTTTATACTTTACTTCCTAAAACACAGTCAATTCTAACGACGACGACGCAGTAATCCAAACAAACCACCAGCTAACAAAGTAATTGTCATCGGCTCTGGAATAGCGTAAACGCCAAAATTTGTTCCGCTTTGGGTGTAACGGTATGTCAGAGGCGTAACATCGGCACCATCTATATCGAACAGCGACCGGACAAGCATTTTGCCATCATATCCAACTATCACAACATTGTTGTTTGATGTAATCGTCAAAGCCCTTACACCAGTCCATTGGGCCATATACGCGCTGTATGTAGAGGCAAAGCCGGCGATATCGCTATTGCTCACGTCGCTCGCGGCTCGCACAAACAACTCGCCCGAGTCATTGCCAATTACTATGTACTCGGTGCCATTCACCACTTTGGATGCCATAGCCGTACCCACTGTCCGTGAGCCGTTTCCAAGAATAGCATGGTCAACGTATCCGGCCGGTGCCAAAGATAAGTCTGCGTTATCCCGAACAAATATGTAGCCATCAGGGTTGCCAGCTCTGCTCGCAATTACAACATCGCCAGTGCTTAGTACGAGCGTTCCTGTTATGCTCGACCCAAATTGCATGCCATCTCCCAAACCAACGGTGGCAGCCATATTGTTGCCTTGCCGCAGAAAAGCGCTGCCGATATCATTGCCGGCAATCAGTACCTCATCTACTGCACCCGAAGCCGGGTACATATACATACCACTGCCTGAACCTAACTGCAGGTTGGCTGGCTGTGTATAACCTGCGGGGGCGGCGGTTACGTTGGTGCCGCTTCTTGCATACACCCAACCGTCAAGACTGCCGAAATACAGGTTGCCATTTGGCCGTATTGCAGCACCCAGAATGCCCGAACCATTGCCAACAACGCCGCTGCTGACAGTGGTATCGAGAGAATCATATCTTGCCACTCTGGCTGAACCATCGCTGAAACCCCATACGATAGTGCCGTCTGAATTGCCGGCCGAACAATAGATATCCACACCTGCGGGGTTGCCCCAATACGAAGTCTGACCGGTGCCGTTCAGGTCGAACTCGTTGACCGTGAAAGTGCCAGTCGCCGTAACGAGTACAATACTGTCTGGTGTAACAGCCTGGGCTGCAACGCACAGCGCCAATACCATTATGGTCGACACTACAACATTAAAAAAAGTTTTCATCTTCATTTTACTGCCTCCAAAAAAATATTTAACACTTACTTTTGGTTTCTGCAACACACAGAAACAACAAAACATTTGGTCATATTCTTACATTACTCCTGGCAATTTCCATTTTGAGGGTCATTGCATTGTGTCCAGTTCAGGGCGAGCATCGCAAAGTCCGCGAAATCTATGTAGCAGTCTTCATTTAAATCCATATCCATATCGCCGCCCCGGGCAATTATGTCCGCACAGGTCAGCGTTATCGTTTCGGTCTTGGAAACAACAACAGCGGCTATAACAGGCGTACCGCCGGAATAACGGGGCGTCATCGGGCAGATATCGGCGCCGTCTATATCGAACAGCGACCGGACATAGACCCTGCCGTCATACAGAGCTATCACAACATTATTATTCGACGTAACCGCCAAGGCCGCTATGCCGTTATAAGCGGCCATATCGCTGGTGGAAGTGGATGCAAAACCGGGAATCACACTTTGTGTCAGGTCGCTTGCTTTCCGAACAAACACCTGACCGGAGTCATTGCCAATTACCACATAGTCCTTTTTGCTCACCGCCAGCGCAACGATGCGAGCGCCGGACCCAAAAGTCGTGCCATCGCCGACATACCCGGCAGGCGCCGCAGCCATATTCGCATCATCGCGAATGAACACTTGAGCAGTTCCAGTTACAGTACCTGTAGCCAACACTACATCGCCCGTTGAAAGAGTCCGACAAGCAGTTATAATTCTATCCCACTCCATATAGCTGTTCACATAACCGGAAGGAACTGAATTCATATCATTACCCTGACGCACTTTTGTCTGTTTTGCGTCAGTCGATACAAAAATAGCTTTATCCTGCGGATTTACCGTCACTGTTAGATATGCGGGCGGGTGAATGGCATTGGGGTCATTGACATCATACACAGGTATGAACTGTAAATTCGCAGGCAGCACATAACCCGGAGGCACGGCAGTTACGTTAGTGTGAGACCTTGCATAAGCCCATCCGTCCACATTTGCGAAATACAACTCGCCATTCGGCCGTATCGCCACGCTTAATACGTTTGAGCCGTTGCCAATAGTACCGCTGGTGATAGTGGTGCCAAGATGGTTGTAGTCCACCACTGCCGCTGTGCCGTTAGTAAAGCCTATTACGACCTCACCGGTAGCCGGGTTGGCGGCCGCACTGGTAATGGCCTTGCTGTAATATTTTGACGAAGTCGTACCAGTACCGGATGTGTCAAACTCGCTGACCGTGAAAGCGTTGCCATTCCCTTTAAGGATTGTAACTTTGTCAGCCATAACCGCGCTGCACATCACAAATAGAATCGCGACCAGCAATACAAAAACTTTTATTTTCATCTTACCACTTCTCCTTTCATCTATAATTACTTGTTCCATAAACCAATATTTCCGAATACATTAGAAACCGTAAAATCTCTGGTTGTTATCCTTACCATACACAATCTTCGTTTTCCGGGTCATTGCATTTTGTCCAGTCCAGGGCAAATATCGCTATGTCCTTAAAGTCCACATAGCAATCCCTGTTAAAATCGCCCGTCAGAACATTACCCATCGAAATTTTTTGCTCGCAGGTTGGCTCGCCGCCTGTGTAGGGCATCGGGAAGATTCCTACGATTCCAATATCGCCAGCGGTGAAGTCGCTCGGCGGCACAATATCATCGCCGGCTATATCAAACAACGAACGAACAAAGACCCTGCCCTCGTGGCAGCCGATTATAACATTATTATTCGACGTAACCGCCAGAGCGGAAGGCCCCCATATAAATTGACCGGTTACTTCATTGCTAACATAGCCAGGCAGCAGACTCGTATTAGCAAGGTTGCTTGCCGGCCGCACATACACATTAGCGTGGTCATTGCCGATTATAAGCATGTCGTCCGCTGTCCGCGCCATCGCCTTAATTCTGCCATCAGTGCCTACCTGTACGCCACTGACATCACCGGGACTGCCGGCATATCCGGTCGGCAGCGCAGCCATATTCGCATCGTCGCGAATAAATACCTTTGCATTGCCCGTAAGTCCCGAAGCTATCACAACGTCGCCGGTTGAAGTGGTCTGCCACGCCGTCAGATAGCTGCCCCATACTATATGGTCATTCACATAACCCGGGGGAACTGAATTCATATCATTGCCCTGACGTATCCACGTTTCAAATCTATCGGTAGCTATAAAAACAACTTTATCCTGCGGACTGGTAGTTACAGAGAGATAAGGACTGGCGCCGGATATCAACTGTAAAGCCGCAGGCGGCGTATATCCCGGAGGCACAGCAGTTATATCATTGTTATCCCTTGCGTAAGCCCATCCCTCCGTATTCGCGAAATACAGCTCGCCATTCGGCCGTATCGCCGTACCAAGTATTGCGCTGCCGCCGCTAATTGTGCCGCTGGTGAGAATGGTGCCAAGTTTATTGTACTTCACCACCGCCGTGGTGCCGTCATTAAAACCGAGTACTATATCGCCGGTAGCTCTGTTGCCAGCCGCGCTATTGATGCCCTTTCCGAAATCATACTGCGAAACTAAACCCGTGATGGTTAAGTCGTTCTCATCGAACGTATATAACCAGCCATTCCCTGCAACAATCGTAACATCATCGGCCACAGCGATACCGCACAGCATCAACGCCATTATGGCAATCGCCGCAACAATTCTTCTTACTTTCATCTCACTTCTCCTTTCGCTTCTAAATAATTTTTATGTAAAATTAACGTTTCTAAGCACATAGCTATTATCCAATTCTATTCGTCGCCCCATTTTCTGGTTTCAAAGTCCCTGAATTTCAAATACTCCGTATGCCCATCAAAAAGAGCCATATTACAGCCGCCACCGTGCAGCTTCGGCAAAGCCCAGTTAAAGTTTTTCCCTTCCGAATACAAAATCGCCCTGTTCGTATCGCCTAACCCGTCCTTATCAGTGTCGGTACCATTCGGTTTCTGGATGTCATACTCTGCCGGGCTGTAAAATCCCCAATCATAACAATCAAAGAATGTTACCCACGTGGCGGTATGACGAACGTTTGCAGCCCTAATCGGTTCATTTATAATTCCTGCAGACGGCTGCTGCCAAACAAATGGTCCCGAGTACCTCCCTGTAACAGGGTGTCTGGCTCTCAAAGCAAAATGCGGTCCAATCCATCCTGCCCACCCATACCTTTGTGCGCTGTCCTTGTAACCCGACGGACATCGACGTATTTCATTTGTTGCATTCTTCTTATTGTCCCCCTCATACGGATCCGTGCCTGCTTTAACCTGTTTGCCACCAAGATATGGCATAAGCGTACTGAGATAAAGCGTTTCAGTCGGGTCAGTGTACGGATTTCCGGTACTTACGCCGCCGTACCATGGAAATAGGCCATCGTGGTCAACTGGATACATAGCCGCTGCAAGCCCCCAGGTCCGCATCTTCGCAGAACAGGCAAGTCTTTGAGCCTGATTGCGGGCTTTTTGTAATGCCGGCATCAGAATCGCCAGCAACAAGGCTATGATAGCGATTACCACGAGCAGTTCAACGAGCGTGAAACCAAAACGGCGGATTGTTTTTACCGGGAACTTGCCAACAACTGCCCCAGTGTTACTGGCATCAAATCTTTCAACGACCTGCGTGTTTTTCATATCAAAAACTCCATCCAACAATTTTACGGCCTTTCGTTCTTCCATTAGCTTCTTCCGTGTGCAGAAAGCCTTAATCATTCATCAGAATACAAAATTGGTATTATGTTGTCAAGACATTTTTATCATTAAAGTTAAATTTTTAAAATAAAAACACTAAATACTTGCAAATAAAGATTTTATATTAAATATTATTTTTCTGGTCTTGTAAAAAAAACATTTGACTAATATATCTGAACTTGTTATCATAAAGCCGTATTGGTATGGAGAGGACTAATAAAGTTGTAATATTTTAAGAAGTATATAGAGTGTATAGTATGGATAAATGTAAAATCGAAACATTGTCGCCAATCTCGGCAGTTGCCAAAGTAGCCGCCCTTTTACGCGAAGACATTCGCAGCGGGCGGTACGCCGTAGGCGACCCTATCGAGACCGAGCGTGTATTGGCCGGTAAACTGCGTGTCAGCAGGGAGACCGTTCGTCAGTCTCTTAGTATCCTTAGAAGTGAACGGCTTGTTATAAGACAACAGGGAAGAGGGACATTTGTAACCAAC
>MHXU01000028.1 GCA_001824555.1 Planctomycetes bacterium GWC2_45_44 | reverse complement strand
ATACTTTACTCAAAAGATAAATTCAAAGAAAAAGTCGTTGGGTTTTGTCTTTTAAAACCCAACCTAATTTAATGCTCAGGAATTTCAAAGTTGCAGTTGTAGTGCGAACTTCAGTTCGCGCTACATTGAATGTTTAGGAATTTCAAACATAGCTTCCCCTCTTGATAGAGGGGAAAAACGCCACATCTCCCCTCTATCAAGAGGGGCCGGGGGTGTGTAATCATAATAAAAGTCGTTGGGTTTTGTCTTTTAAAACCCAACCTAATTAATCTATGCCTTGTTCACGACTATTCGTGTCTAATTGTGGTTTGTAATTGTTTCACGGGAATTTTACTCTATTGACATTGAAAATCAAACTTGATAGATTCGGTTCATTTATTACCTGAAAACAAAGACATTGCCCACCGATGGCATCTATAATTATTGAGAAACCTTTAAAAAGGAGAGAAACGCAATGAAAGGGAATAGTATTTTACCTCCGCTGCTTACTGTCTTATTCCTGCCGTTGTCTTTATCACAAAATCTACCAGCCAATGAAGCTGTAGCCCAACTATCAAATCCACAATCCGAAATCCAAAATCCAAAATTGGATAAGACGGAATTTGCCCAGAAAACAATGAAACTCTACATGCCGTTTATTGCCAACAAGGGGCAGATGGATGAACGAGTAAAATTCTACGCCAATACCTTCGGCGGGACGGTGTTCGTGACGAAAGACGGGGAGATTGTGTATGCATTGCCGAATAATAGTTCAGAGCAGGAAGCAGGTAGGGGCGGGGTTACCCCGCCCGTACAGGAGTCAGAGGTCAGAATACAGGAGTGTCTGGTTGAACTGCGTTCGCCCAACGGCATTTCCCCTCTAAAAAGAGGCACACACCCCTTAATCCCCTCTCGAGAGGGGAATGGGGTGTGTAACGCAACCCCAATCCCCAACAACAAGAACGAAACACACCCCCGGCCACTCTTGGTAGAGAGGAGGAATGGGGTTGCCCTCAAAGAGGAATTTGTCGGAGCAAGGATAAATTCGATACATGGTGAAGACGCGTCCGTAACGAAGGTAAGCTATTTCAAGGGCAAAGATTCGTCTAAATGGAAGACAAATATACCAACCTATGACGCAGTAAACCTCGGAGAAATATATGACGGTATAGAACTAAAGTTGAGGGCTTATGGAAATAATGTAGAAAAATTGTTTTGTGTAAAGCCCGGCGCAAGCCCTGATTCGATAAAGATATATTTACTAGGGATTGAGGGATTAAGGGTCAATAAGGAGGGACAGCTTGAGGCAGATACGGAGCTTGGTCCTGTAAAGTTTACAAAACCAGTGGCGTATCAGGAGATTGATGGGAAGAGGGTAGAAGTGGATGTTGAATACAGCATTCAGAATCCAGAAGTCGGGAGACAGAGGCAAGAACTTCCAAATAAGAAATCAGTGAACTACAATAGGACACGGACAAACAATCCCTGCTCAAAACATACAGGAACAGGGTTTGTCCATGCCACCCCTATGCGCAATCCAAAATCCGCAATCCAAAACTTGTCCTCGACTTCGATCGGGGATCGTAAATTCGAATACGGTTTTACAGTAGCAAGCTACGACCGCACCAACCCTCTCATCATTGACCCCCTGCTTGCATCCACGTACCTGGGCGGGTCTGGGAGGGATTATGGTTATTCCTCCCTTGCCCTCGACACAAGCGGGAACGTATATGTGACTGGGGAGACTGAATCAACAGACTTTCCGACCACGAGCGGGGCATATGATACCTCACAAAATGGTAGGACTTATAGTGATGTCTTTGTCTCGAAGCTGAACAGTGGATTAAGCAGCCTGCTGGCATCCACATACCTGGGCGGGTCTTATGATGACGAGGTTTATTCTATTGTCCTCGACACAAGCGGGAACGTATATGTGACTGGGGAGACTGAATCAACAGACTTTCCGACGACGAGCGGGGCATATGATACCTCTCGTAATAATAAAGGTGATGTCTTTGTCTCGAAGCTGGACAGTGGATTAACGAGCCTGCTTGCATCCACGTACCTGGGCGGGTCTTATAATGAGCAAGGTAAGGCTATTGTCCTCGACACAAGAGGGAATGTCTATGTGACGGGGGACACTCAGTCATCAGACTTTCCGATGACAAGCGGGGCTTATCATACCTCTTTTAATGGTGGTTTGGATGCCTTTGTCTCAAAGCTGAACAGTGGATTAAGCAGCCTACTGGCATCCACGTATCTGGGTGGGTATAGTTGGGATCATGGTTCTTCTCTCACCCTTGACACAAGCGGGAATGTATATGTGATGGGGGAGACTCAGTCAGACGACTTTCCCACGACGGACTTTGCATATGATAGGGATCAAAATGGTGATGTTGATGTCTTTGTCTCGAAGCTGAACAGTGGATTAAGCAGCCTGCTGGTATCTACGTTACTGGGCGTGTCTGGTGATAATTGGAGTTCTTCTCTCACCCTCGACACAAGCGGGAATGTATATGTGACGGGGTATACTGAGTCAGCAGACTTTCCGACGACGAGCGGGGCTTATGATACCTCTTTTAATGGTGGTGATACAGATGTCTTTGTCTCGAAGCTGGACGGTGGATTAAGCAGCCTGCTGGCATCCACATTCCTGGGCGGGTCTGGTAATAATTGGGGTCCTTCTCTCACCCTCGATACAAGCGGGAATGTATATGTGACGGGGAAGACTAGGTCAACAGACTTTCCAACCACGAGCGGTGCATATGATACCTCTAATAATGGTTCTTCTGATGTCTTTGTCTCGAAGCTGGACGGTGAATTAAGCAGCCTGCTTGCATCTACGTACCTGGGCGGGTCTAATGGTGATGAAGTGTATGGTAGTCCAATTACCCTTGATGCAAGAGGGAATGTATATGTGACGGGGTATACTTCTTCAACAGACTTTCCGACGACGAGCGGGGCGTATGATACCTCTTTTAATGATAGCTATGGTGATGATGTCTTTATCTCGAAGCTGGACGGTAATCTCTCTGCATCAATTACCTCTACACCAACACCCACATCAACACCCACGGCGACGAAAACGCCAACACCAACTTCGACAGCAACCAAGACCCCAACACCGACACCTACGCCAACAATTACACCTCTTGGGTGTAAGGCAGTGTCTATAGAGGCATCTTCAAATCAGCTTACGCTTAGTAAAAAAGCAAGTGACGAAGTAACTGTAACGGTTACAGGTGATAATGGTTGTCCTGTACAGGGTGATACTGTAACTGCCAGCGTTAATAGTACTGGCAAGAATGTAATTTCCGTTTCACCAATAAGTGCAACAACAGATGCTGGTGGTGAGGCAACGTTTACAATTACTGCTAAAAACAAGACAGGTAATGCAACGGTAACATTCAAAGAAGGCAACTCAAACTTAAGAACAAAGGTCAAAGTGAAGGTTGTGAAATAAGATTTATGAAATAAATAACAACAGGTTGTCAGCCATACCGTAAAAAGTTAGTTAAAACTTTTTACAATACGAATAAGAAAAGGAGGAATAGAGGAATGGAAAGAGGAGAAAAGAGCAGATATTTGTTATTAATTGCAGCGGTATTTCTGACATTTATGGCAACAAGCGGTATCATTTGCCACACCGCATCAGCATCCACATGGTTAATAGAAACAATAGATAAACCAACAAAATATTTTACTAATTTTTCTCAAAGATCAATCGCTTTGGACTCTAGGAGTAATCCCCACATTGCTTATGGAGGGAAAAAACTTTACTATGCGTATTACGATGGCAGCAGCTGGCAACAACGAACCGTGGATTCGTCAAATGAAGTAGGAGAGTATGCCTCAATAGCGCTGGACTCGTCGGGTAATGCTCACATCAGCTATTATGATGCTGAGAATGGAAACCTCAAGTATGCAACAAATGCTTCTGGTAGCTGGGTAATGACAACAGTTGATAGTGTAGGGGATGTAGGTTTGTATACCTCGATAGCTCTAGACTCATCGGGCAATGCCCACATCAGTTATTATGACGTTACAAACGGTGACCTCAAGTACGCCACAAATGCTTCAGGCAAATGGGTAACAACAACAATAGATAGTGGCGGAACCGTCGGCTGGTATACCTCAATAGCACTGGACTCATCAGGTAAAGTCCACATCAGCTATTCATCATGGGTCTTCGAACCCTCATATAATGAGAATGAAGGTGACCTCAAATATGCCACGAATGCCTCAGGTAAATGGGTAAAAGAAACGGTGGCTGACGTAGGTTCCTACTCTTCAATAGCATTAGACGCTTCAGGCGACGCCCATATTAGTTATTATAACTCATTTTATGAGAATGTCGAGTATGCAACGAACGCCTTGGGCACATGGGAAATAACGGTTGTGGATGATGGGAATGCGGGGAATACCTCAATAGCGTTGGACTCATTAGGTAATGTTCACATCAGCTATGATAGTTCTGAAGTTGATACAGCCTTCAAGTATGCCACGAATGCCTCAGGTAAGTGGGTAAGAACAGAGGTAGAAGATGAAGAAGGGGGAGGTGAGTCCACCTCTATAGCATTAGATACATCAGGTAATCCACATAACATTTATCATGACGATAAAAATGGTACACTCAAGTATGCAACAAATACATCTGGTAAGTGGGTAATTATAATAGTTGATAGTGAGGGATATGTAGGTGAGTATACCTCGATAGCGCTAGACTCATCTGGCAATGCGCATATCAGTTATTATGACGCTACAAACGATGACCTCAAGTACGCAACAAATGCATCAGGCGCTTGGGTAACGACAACTGTTGATAGTGAAGGGTCTGTGGGTAAGTATACTTCAATAGCACTGGATGTCTTAGGTAATGCATACATCAGTTATTCATCATATGTTTTCTGCCCTACATGTTTTGACAAGAATCAAGGTGACCTCAAGTATGCCACTAATGCATCAGGCACTTGGGTAACGACAACTGTGGATAGTGAAGGGTCTGTAGGTGAGTATGCCTCAATAGCGTTGGACTCATCGGGCAATGCTCACATCAGCTACTATAATGGTTCAGATAACACCCTCAAGTATGCAACAAATGCATCAGGCACATGGACAACGACAACTGTTGATAGTAGCACGAATGTTGGTGAATATACCTCAATAGCGGTAGACACTTCAGATAATGCACATATTAGTTATTTCGATTCGTATAATGACACCCTAAAGTATGCCACTAATGCCTCAGGCTCATGGATAACAACAACAGTTGATGGTGAGGATGTGGGTGAGTATACCTCAATAGCACTGGACTCGTCGGGCAATGTTCACATAAGCTATTATGAATCGTTTTACATGCGCCTCAAATATGCTACGAACTCATCAGGTACATGGGTAACGGAAGTGGTAGATGGTGGAGATGCTAATGCAATAGCAGTAGGTTTGTACACCTCAATAGCGCTGGACTCTTCTGATAATGCCCACATCAGTTATTATGATTATAATAATAGTAATCTCAAATATGCAACAAATGCCTCAGGTAAATGGATAAAAGAAACGGTGGACGATGGCGGAGCTGATGATTGGGTTCATGAGATAGGTAGGTACACATCAATTGCATTAGATTCTTCAAACAATGTTTATATCAGCTATTATGATGTTACAAACAAGGCACTCAAATATGCTACCAATGCAACTCAGTCAACGTCTAGACCCACCCCTACGCCATCATCTACGCCAGTACCAACGGCAACAGCAACACCTACGGCAACGGTGACGAAAACACCAACGCCGATATCATGCGATGTTGCTACGGCAATAACTTCAAGTTCATCTACAGTCACAGTAGCGAAGGGCAACAGCACGACAGTAACTATTACGGTAACAGGCGCCGGTGGTTGCAGGGTAGAAAGGGATACGGTGAGTGCTTCTTCCAGCGACAGAAGCGTAGCAACGGTTTCACCGTCTAAGGCGACGACAAATGCTAGTGGTCAGGCAACATTCACGATTACGGGTAGCCAGAAGGGTTCTGCAAAGGTAACCTTCAAGGAGACCACAGCCAACCTGAAAACAAAGACAACGGTAAAAGTAACAAAGTAAAACAATTGCTGACCATACATTGGTTAAGTAGTTAATTTAATAAAAAAGGGCGTCATGCCAGGAGGTGTGAAAATGTTCGTCTTTAAAAAAAAAGAAATCTCGGTAGTAATAGTTTTTATTTTGGGGCTTTTTATGACAGTTCTACCGAAGGCGTATGCAACCCCAGATATAGGAATATGGCCTTCCTACGGAGGAGATTTTGAAATATTTAACGTGGAACAAGGCTCTGGACCATCAGACGCCAGAAAGGTCTGGATACAGAACAAGGGGACATCAGACCTCATAATAACAGCCATTTCCTCTCCAAATGAACCGTTTTCCCTGGTCAGCCCGCCAATAGTTCCTTTTACCATCAAACCCGGCTCCGAGAAGGAGATAAATATCCAGTTCAGTCCCGTAACTCAGGGCGCCTATAACAGCAAGGTTATTATTTCATCTGATGACATGGGCAAGCCCAATCTGGATGTGCCTTTAACAGGAACTGCCGATGAAGACCCTGTCACCATCTCACCGGGGGATTTTGTGACAGGGGAGATTAAGGTTGTTGGCGATACAGATGTCTTTTACTTCTATGGGAAAAAGGATGATACGGTTTCAATTAATACAAATGCGCAGCAGAAATATTCAGGGGGGGGAAATTTTCTTCCACAATGGCAACTTTATGCCCCCGATGGTTTGTTGGTTAAAGTTATGGATATTGGGGGATCGGACACCGTCACATTACCAGCCACTGGCACTTATACCATTCTGATAATAGATTCCTCTACATCAGAACTTAATAAAGATTCAGGACGATACGGCCTTAGTTTGCAAGGTACCTCCGCTTCATTAGTATCAGGACAGCACATAGATTCAGGTCAAAATCTCACCGATGAGATTGAGGCTATCGGTGATACAGATTCGTTTAATTTTAACGCCGTTCAAGGCGATACGGTTTCAATTAATACAGCTGCGCTGAAGAAATATTCAGGGGGGGGAAATTTTCTCCCACAATGGCAACTTTATGCCCCCGATGGTTCGTTGGTAAAAGTTATGGATATTGGGGGATCGGCCACCGTCACATTACCAGCCACTGGCACTTATACCATTCTGATAATAGATTCCTCTACATCAGAACTTAATAAAGATTCAGGACAATACAGCCTCAGCCTCCAATGCATAGGCTGTACAACAACCCCAACTGTAACAGCAACAACGACACCTACTCCTACAGGAACTCCAACGACGACACAAACTCCTACTCCCACAGCTACAAATACACCTACACCAACCGCAACACCAACAGTAACACCGACGGTAACACCAACACAAACGCCAACAGCAACCGTGACTGCAACGCCGACTCCAACAGCTACAAAAACACCTACGCCAACAGCAACACCAACGCCGGTATCATGCAATATTGCCACGGCGATAACTTCAAGTTCATCTACGGTTACAGTAGCGAAGGGCAACAGCACGACAGTAACTATTACGGTAACAGGTGCCGGTGGTTGCAGGGTAGAAAGTGATACGGTGAGTGCTTCTTCCAGCGACAGAAGCGTAGCAACGGTTTCACCGTCTAAGGCGACGACAAATGCTAGTGGTCAGGCAACATTCACGATTAGGGGTAGCCAGAAGGGTTCTGCAAAGGTAACCTTCAAGGAGTCCACGGCGAACCTGAAGACAAAGGTGCAGGTAAAAGTAACGAAGTAAAACAATTGCTGACCATACATTGGTTAAGTAGTTAATTTAAGGAAAGGGGCGTCATGCCAGGGTGTGTGACGCCCCTTTCCTTTTTATATAGAGGGAGATATAATTGTTATGCTTACTTCACCCTCCAACAAGAGACACGGTCGTATTTAAAAAGGGAAAATGATATTGTTTTACGGAAAGACGGTTCGTTGAATTATATTGACTCGACTGTTGTATTTAGCTATATTACTTCACTTGTTTTTTAAGTGTATTTATCTGCCACAAAGATACTAAGACACAATGTTAGCAGGCTGGGTGAAGCAACCTGTCCTCGACCAGATTGCCAGAGGTTAAAGGCTGGAAACAAAGCGGCATAATAAAAAATGCAAAATTTTGATTGAAACAGAAAGTTTGGTTAATATGAAACAAAAAAAACCCTGGGGAGGGCGGTTTACAAAGCAGACAGCGGCATCGGTGGAGTCGTTTACCGAGTCGGTTTCCTTTGACTGGCGACTCTATGAATACGATATTGAAGGAAGTATTGCCCACGCTACGATGCTTGCCCGGTGCAAGCTGATTACTGAAAAAGAAAAGGATGCAATTGTTAAGGGCTTAAGTGAGATATTAAAAGAAATTCACGCTGGGAAGTTCGAGTTCAAAAAGTCACTTGAAGATATTCACATGAATATCGAATCCGCCCTGATCGAGCGGATTGGCGAGGCTGGTAAGAAGCTACATACTGCCCGAAGCCGGAATGATCAGGTTGCCCTTGATATGCGGCTATGGACACGAGAGCAGACCCGGTTAATGACAGGGCTTCTGTCCGTGTTACAAAAAGAATTAGTAAAAAAGGGTAAGGATCATTTTGGTTTGATTATGCCGGGTTTTACCCACCTTCAGCATGCACAGCCTGTCCTGTTATCACACTACTTACTGGCATACGTCGAGATGCTGGAACGAGACAAAACGCGGCTCCATGATTGTTACGTTCGTCTCAACAAATCACCTCTCGGCGCCTGCGCCCTTGCAGGTACGACGCTTCTAACGGATCCGCTGCATACGGCAAAATTACTGGGCTTTCAAGGGGTTTGCGAGAACAGTATGGATGCCGTAAGCGACAGGGACTTTTGTATTGAGTATGCATTTTGTCTCTCTACGATTGCAATGCACCTTTCCCGTC
>MHXU01000027.1 GCA_001824555.1 Planctomycetes bacterium GWC2_45_44 | reverse complement strand
GATATCCATTGTCCGCCTTTGCCCGCTCCCCACCAGTGAAGGTTGTCATCGGTCAGATTTGGAAGAGCGTTTTTGAGATATGCCGCAACAGCGCCAGCACGCCGTTCGGAAACGAGCCACTGCTGCTCTGTGCCGCGAGCGTCGGGCGCTACGCCGATTACGCAGATTTTATCTTTTTCGGATACCATTGTCTGGCGAATCGTATTGGCAAAATCTGCCAGGGACGCTGTTGAATTTGCAGACAGCTTGTCGCCGGCCTTGGGAAAGATAATCGGCATCGGAAAATAAGATGGTTTTCTGCCGTTAAGAGAGGACTGGTAAGGTTGCGCAGTATTACGGAGCTTATTGAAAATGCGGCGGTTCTTTTCTTCTCTGCCGTCGGCTGCCGGGCGAACGCCTTTCTCTTTATTAGGATTGCTCATCGCATAACGAGGCGGAGAACCCTTTTTGCCGTTGAACAGTTCCGGCAGACCAAAACAGCGTATCGAATCCTGAAAACTGCTTATAGTACTTTCAAAAACGCCCGGCTTCGTCTGTCCCATACCGCCGCCTTTCGGCGTTGCCATTGTCTGGAGCATAACGAAAAACGCCATCAGCAATGAAATCATATCCGCAAAAGATATAATCCACAGCGGCGCGCTTTCGCCTTTTTCTTCTTTGGGGGGGGCTTTTTTACTCACGGGCATATACTCCCGTCGGCAAGCCATATTTCAAATATTCTTTCTCCGCTGAAATACGATTGCGGCATAGCTCCGCGACCGCTGACGCTGCACCAATCCGATTTTACGCCGAGTCTGTCGAGATAGTCAATAGCCACAGCGGCGCGCTGGATGCTTATTTTGTCATTTTTACCTGCGCCGCGTTCGGTAATAATTATTCGGCACGGTGCGCTCTTCCAGAAATCCGCAAAAGTCTCCAAAAATTCTCTCCCTGCCGGCGAGAGCATAACTCCGTTTGAAATAAACATATTGCCGGACGGAGATTGAAATATGCGATAATCGCGAAAGTTGGTTGGGTTGGTTTGCTCTATGCTGTCCGTAGATTTGGTTTTTTCCAGCGTTGGAACGCTCGACCCCTGCGATGTCGCGTTGGCAGCGGCGATATTGGGAGCGATGCCGCTTTGTTCGGGCGTATTTTGAAACCAGCTTCCGCTTCCAAACATAGCTACCTGTAAAACGCCGTGCAGTTGTTTGATTTCTTTTGGGCCGAAATCGGCAAAAGTGGACAGCATCACGAAGAACGCCATCAGCAGTGAAATCATATCCGCGAAAGATATGATCCACAGCGGCGCGCTTTCGCCGCTTTCCTCCTCTTCAGCTTTTGGCTTACTTGACATCTGCTTTGGCCTTTAATTGTTCGCGACGTTTCGATGACAGAAAGACCTGCATTTTTTCACGAAGGCCGGATGGGCTTTCGCCTTTGGCTATGGCGCAAACGCCTTCCAGTATCATTTCCATATTTATGGCCTCGGCTTTGGAGTGCTGACCGAGTTTGCCCGCCATAGGAATAAAAACCATATTTGCGACAAACGCTCCCCAAAACGTGCAGACCAGCGCGACAGCCATACCTCTGCCGATTGAAGATGGGTCGCCCATTTTGCTAAGCATATTTACAAGACCGATAAGCGTACCGACCATCGCAAACGACGGAGACGATGCGCCCATAAATTCCAAAACCTTCTTGCCCATTCCGTGGCGTTCCTGCATATATTGAATATCCATCTCCATCAGTTCGCGTATAGTGTGTTCATTGGCGCCGTTGACTATCATTTCAACGCCTCTGGCGAGAAAACGATTTTTTATCTTCGGCATTTCCTGCTCAAGGGCAAGAGCTCCGTCTCGGCGGTTAATCACGGAATAATCAATCATCTTCTGAATTATTTTTGTGGGCTGCTCGGTTTTGTGAAACAGCGTTTTTTTGATAACGGAAAATATGCCGAGAAACTGCCCCATCGAAAAGTGTATCATCGTTGCGCACGTCATTCCGCCAAACACAATCGCCAGAGCGGGGATATTAATGAATATCGCCAGACCGCCTTCATAAAGCATCGTGCCGATGATTACGCCAAAGCCCAAAAAGAAACCCAATATCGTTGCAATGTCCATACTTCGTCCTGTTTATAAAATCAAGCAAGTTTGTTATTATCAACGCCATTGCATCGGCATAAATGGATTGTCTGTGAAGACTTAATGTTAAAGTCTCATAAAAACGCTGTTGATAAATTACAGCCCCACACATTATCCGCAAAACGCCCCATAATATATCCCGACAAAATATAATTATTGATTGTTAATGCAGGGGTGGTTATTATGCCATTAACTTTTGGGAGGTATCTTATGTCAAAACTGCTCTACATAAAGGCATCGCCGAGAGATGCTCGAAGCCATTCGCACAAAACAGCATCAGCGTTTATTGAAGAATATCGCCGACACAATCCGAACGATGAAGTTGAAACCATCGATTTGTTCAGCGAGAATTTGCCAGAATTCGACAATTTTGCCGCCGAGTCGAAATACGCGATAATGCACGGACAGCAAAAAACCGCCGAGCAGATAAAAAAATGGACGCAAATCGAAAAAGTAATTGAGCGTTTTAAATCAGCGGACAAATATTTGTTTTCTGTGCCGATGTGGAATTTCAGCATTCCATATAAGCTCAAGCACTACATCGACATCATCTGTCAGCCGAGTTATACGTTTGCCGTAACTGACGCAGGCTACAAAGGCCTTGCCGGCGGAAAGCCGTTATGTCTGATACTCGCCCGCGGCGGCAACTACGAAAAAGATTCGCCGATAGCGTTCCAGTGGAGATACCTCGAATTTATTTTCGGCTTTATGGGTTTTACGGAAATTAAAACAATAGTCTGCCAACCGACGCTTGGGGACAAGGAAATTGTGGACAAGGCGCAAAAATCCGCCATAGAGGCTGCGAAAACCATTTCCGCGGATTTTTAATACCAGTGGGTATATTTAATTGCGCGTTAAACAATTCGTAAGTATTTATGCCGGCTTCGCTTGCCCGCGTATAACGAGCGCAATTCGTTAAGGCCGTTGGTATAACGAACTAACACTGCTTTTAAAAAAATGGGCCGGGTTGGAATCGAACCAACGTAAGCTTGCGCTAACGGGTTTACAGCCCGTCCCCTTTGGCCGCTCGGGCACCGACCCAAATCTTTATTGCACAGGGAGTTACGATTGAGGAACAACTTCCTGCCACGAAAAAACTCCGGCGTAGTGTACACAAAACCCCCTGACATTGCAAGAAGATTAATGCCGGAGATTGCAGCTAACTGATTGAACAAGTCCCGCCCAATTTGGTTTTATAAAGATTTTTATTATAGGGCAGTTTCATCAGCAGCATTCCCATAAGACAATTATCAGTCAGGCCGGCGAAAGTCAATCCGCAGCCCACAAAGGCGGGAATAAATAAAAACGCCCAGTGCAGCGACGATAATATGATTCCCAGCAATACCAGACTCCCTGCGATAATTCTGACCTGACGTTCTAAAGATATTCCACCCTGGCCTTTAATGACGGCAAGTTTGTCTTTTTGCCAGCGGGCGATTCCGCCTTCTATTACTTTGGCGGTATGGATTCCCGATTGCATCAGCATATCGGCGGCCATAGCGGCACGAGTTCCGCTATGACAGAGTACCAGATAATTTTGTTTGGACTGGCTCAATTCGCCGATTTTCGCTGAAATCATATCTATTGGTATGTTGATTGAATTTTCGACGTGCGTCTGGCTGAACTCCAGCGCCGAGCGAACGTCGAGAATTTTTGTCTGCGGGTCTTTTTTCAAAAGCGAAAAAGAATCAATCGGCGAAATCATCTCTATCGAGACGGCCTGGCCTTTCTGGTTGACGCGGACGATATTGTCGATGTTAAACGGCTTTGGAATAATTTTTGCCCGCAGATTTTTGACGAAGGCCTCTTTGTTGGTTTCCTTTAAGAAAGGATTGCTTTCCTTTTCTTTGGCGAGGGTCGATGTTCGCAGGCCGTGATAGTCGTGGCCGGGGCATAATATCGTTTCATCAGGCAGGTTTTTTAATTTGGCCAGAGTGTCGAACATTGATTCGGGCGAGCCGTTTTGGAAGTCTGTTCTGCCGACGCTGCCGATTAAAAGCACATCGCCGGTGAACAAACGGCCTTCTCCATATAAGTTCATCGTATCGTCGGTGTGGCCGGGCGCGTATATGACCTTGATTTTGAGGTCGCCGATATCGATATAGTCGTTCTCTTTGAGCCTGCGGTCGGCGACATCAGAGATGGCCTTTTCGTGCATCAAAAGGGGTATTTTGAAATATTTTTTTAATACCGCAGCGGAGGAAAAATGGTCAGCGTGGGTATGCGTATCGACTATAAATTTCAGCGAAAGCTTGTTTTTCGTCAGATACTTTTTGTACTCTTCGGGCAGGCTTATATGCGGGTCAATAATCAGAGCCTCGTTTGCGGAACTTAAAATATACGAATAACAACTGCCTGCGATAAATTGTTTTATCATAAATCACACCCCTTTACTGGTTAATGCTAATTGGTATTATTCTATCGCGTCAAATTCAATAGTCAATAGCCAATAGCCAATAGTCAGATAACAGCGTGGGCTTCCTCCTTCGCTAAAGCTACGGAGGACAGGAAAGCCCACCCTACAAAACTGAAAAAAATAGCTTGTCAGCCGGGCAATTTGCGATACAATTAGGATGTTGATAAGGAAATCATAAGAACACCCCTATTTTGAAAGGAAAACGTATGGGTCACAGTCGCGATGTAAAAAAAGACGTTAAAAAGAAACCGCAAAAAACACTCAAAGAAAAACGACTTGAAAAAAGAGCCAAAAAAGCAGGGCTGTAAATTTGTCCCGTCAACGTCGAGTAGATAGGAAAGTAAGGACAGTCGGCCAAAGGCCGAATCCTCAATTTTGATTTTTAATTTTTGATATTTGATTTTCTTTTAGTATCTATCTATCGGCAGCGACAGGCTCTGCGGTTTTACCAAATCTATAAAAGCGCCTTTTTGAGCCGCTCGGAGCTGTACAGTTCCCAATTCCTGATATGTATTGTAAAGCAGGGTGAGTTTTTCCTCGTCCCTTGCTTCAAGGTATCTCTGCCAGGCTCCCTTTTGAGCTCCCCATCGAATCTCCGTGCCGTCTTTGGCGTAAAGAACAATGTGCGGCTGCGACGAACTCCTTCTGCCGTTGAAATTGCTCATATCAATAGATTTTATTTCCGCAAGCAGGGGCTTATCAGGCACAACTTCGCTGTCCATTCGAGCGAACAACGCCAGCAGCTCTACCGCGGCGACGACATCTTCGCTGTCCCATTTTGTTCCGACAGACCGCCAGGTGAGCCGATGAGCGGGCACACCCGTAATTTCAACGATTGGAAGTTTGCTTATGTTCACATAGTCGAGAACCACAAGGTCGGACGCTATAAAATACTGGCTGTCATTGGTTTTTATAAGAGCGACGGGCAATCTGTATTGAGCGTCTATAACTATTGCCTGATTGCCTATCTGGACTTTGGTGTTGTACAGCCAGGAAAATTCCGCGATGTTTTCGCCGATTCGCATAGCCGCTGAATCCGACAGTTTTAAATCCTTCGAGTCGCCTGCGGCCTCGGCGACGATTTTCTGCTTGAGTTCTTCGCTGCCCCAATCGGGAAAATTCAACAGATGAATCGGGACGGTTTTTTTCTCCAGCTTAAGATTGGCCTTTACATATCTGTCGAGAAACACAAATCCAACAACCACAGCGACGCAAACCACTATTGCGGCAAAGATTATAATCGTAGTTTTCACAGCGACGGAACGCTGTTTCTTTTCTGTTTTGGTCAGCTTCTTAGTTTTGCTGAACCAGGATTTTTTTTCTTTCTTAGCCAAGAATTAAATTTTCCTTTCAATTGCCATTTTGATAATAGCAAGGCATAACTGCTCCATATTTATGCCGGCTTGAGCTGCGGCCTTGGGCAGAAGTGAATGCGTCGTAAAGCCCGGTATCGTATTTATCTCTATCATATAGGGCGTCCCATCGCTGTTCACAATCATATCAACTCTGCTGAAATCTCTGCAACCGGCAGCTTTAAAACTTTTCAACGCGGCGGCATTTATCCTTTGCAATACCTGTTCGTCCTGTATCGTATCGAAAAGATACTGCGTATTATCGTCGTCATATTTTGCGTTATAGTCGTAAAACTGGTGCGAAGTTCTTATCTCGATTATCGGCAGAGTTTTTCCGCCGAGAACGCCGACGGCGATTTCTCTGCCTGTGATAAATTCCTCAATCATACATCGTCCGAATTGAGCAAGGCATTTTTCCGCAGCCGATTTAGCGTTTTTCAGACCTTCAACGATACTCACGCCGACGCTGCTGCCTTCGCAGACGGGCTTGACCACAAATTTGGTTACAGCGATTTTAAATTTCGAATCGCAGTCCGCTAATTGTTTTGCTGATGCGATTTCGACGGCTTTCGGCACAGCCTCACCTGCGTCTGCGACCGCCTTTTTGCAGGCTATTTTATCGAAGCAAAGTCTGCTTGCCTCCGGCCCGCAGCCGGTGTAGACGATTTTTTTTCGTTCGCAGAGCTGCTGCATTTCTCCGCCTTCGCCGAATTGGCCGTGAAAGGCGAGAAAAAAAACGCCTATGCTTTTGTCGTCGAGGATTTCCGGTTTGTCCGGATTATAATCGTGTTCGACGACCTGCACTAATTTTGTTTTTCGCAGCGCATCAGCGATACAGCCGCCGCTGACAAGACTGATTTGTCTTTCGCTGCCGATTGCGCCTTTTAAGACTGCTACTTTTAAATTAGAAGGAATGTTAAAATTCATTTATATCTCAAATTAAAAATGTTAGCCACCAAGACTCTAAGACACGAAGAAGAAAAATATATTAAAATCTTTGTGCCTTTGTGCCTTAGTGGCTATTTTTCGTTACCATATTTGCAGTTCGAGTTCCAGCTCGACATCGAATTTTTCTTTTACAGTTTCCTTGATTTTGTCAATCAGACTGATGACGTCGCCGCTTGTGCAGCCATCCTCGGCAGTAATAAAATTTGCGTGTTTTTCGCTTACGATTGCGCCGCCGATTTTTGTACCTTTCAGACCCGCTCTGTCTATCATAGCTCCTGCGCTCATACCGCGCGGATTTTTGAATATGCACCCTGCGTTCCTTGTGTTCAGCGGCTGGGTGTTCTTTTTATAAATCCAGACTTCTTTTATTGTTTTTAAAAGCTGCGTTGGGTCGGCTTCATACAGCTCTATCTTTGCGCCGAGAATGTATTTAGCGGTGATATTTGCGCTGCGATAATCAAACGACAGCTCCGGCTTGGCTTTAACAAAGACGTTGCCCTGATTATCCATCAGCGTTACCGATTCTATGGTCGAGCCAAAGTCGCCGAAAATTCCGCCGGCGTTCATTCTTGCCGCTCCGCCGACCGAGCCTGGTATGCCGGCAAGCACTTCAAGTCCGCCCAGTCCTTTTCTGACGCAATCGAGTACCAACTTGCCGAGATCTGTGCCGGCGCCAGTGGTTAAGGTTGTGCCGGCAAATTCAACGCGCGTAAATTCATCGCCGGTGAGCTTTATCACAGCGCCTTTAACGCCTTCGTCGCTGACGAGCAGATTAGAGCCGAAACCGAGAACGTGTATATCGATATTGTTTTCGTTGCAGCGTTTTATCACATCTGATAACTGCTCGGCGTTTTGAGGGCTAATCATATAATCGGCCGGTCCGCCGAGCCCGAACCAGGTGCTTTGGCCGAGCGAGAACTTTTTTTCAACTATTTTTTCCAAGCCGCTGAATATATTCATCTGTTACCTTCCAGACATTTCCTGCGCCCATACTAATTAGAACGTCGCCGGATTTTACATTACTATTTAAAAAATCGCAAATTCTTTCAAAACTGTCGAAAAATACGGCATTTCCGCCGGTTTCCTTGATTTTTTCGACTAAAATCTGCGAATTTACCTCACTTTTTGCCTTCTCCGTGTCCCTTACAAAGTAAATTTCCGGCACAATAGTCATATCGGCAAGTTTGAAGCTTTCAGCAAAATCTTTTAGCAGAAATCTTGTTCTGCTGTACTGGTGGGGCTGGAAAACGCATAAAATCCTTCTCCTGCCATACTTCTGCCTCATCGCTTTGAGGCTTGCCTTTATTTCCGTAGGATGATGGGCATAATCGTCGAAAACCGTAACGCCTGCAATTTCGGCCTTTTTCATCAGCCGTCTGTCCATACCCTCAAAACCGCCCAGAGCGTGTATCGCTTGTTTCGTATCGCCGCCCAGAGCCTCGACCGAAGCCAAAACCGCCAGTGCGTTTCTTACGTTATGTTCGCCGGCCAGTTTTATGACCGCTCTGCCGAGTAGTCTGTCCTTATAGAAGCAATCGAAGCTCGTATTGTCGGGAGCATATTCGATATTTTTAGCGTAAAAAGTTGCCGATTCGGTAAGGCCGAACGTGAATACGTCTTTTTTGCCTGCGATGTGAGCGACGATTTTGGCGGCGTTTAAATCTTCAATGCCCGCGACCAAAACGCCGTCGGAAGCGATATTATTGGCAAACGCCGCGAATGCCTCGACAATCTCGCCTATGCCGGAGTAGTAATCGAGATGGTCAGGCTCGATATTCAAAATCACGCCGACCTTCGGATGGAGGTTTAAGAAGCTCCTGTCGTATTCGCAGGCCTCGGCTACGAAAACGTCGCTGTCGCCCAGGCCGGACGAAACGCCGAGCTGCATTACGTCTGCCCCGATAAGAAAATTCGGGTCGAGTCCGATTTTTTGCAGGACATAAGTGAGCCAGCCGCTGGTTGTGCTTTTGCCGTGCGTGCCGGAGATTGCAACGCCTCTGTATCTGTCCATAACAAGGCCGAGCATCTGGGCGTATTTGTAAATCATTATTTTTCGCTGCCGGGCGGCGAGTAATTCCGGATTGTCGTCCCTGACGGCGGCGGAAATGACCACGCCATCGAGTTCGTCTGGCAGGTTAGCGGCGGTGTGTCCGATTTTTACATCTGCGCCGGAATCGACAAGTCTATTGAGCAGAGTTGAATCCTGCATATCCGAGCCGGAGATGTGAGCCTTTTCTTTCATTAGAATCATAGCAAGGCCGCTGGTTCCGACCCCGCCGATACCGATGAAATGATACTTTTTATTCTCCGAGGGAGATTTTTTCTTCATAATTTTGTTACCAATAGGCACATAATAATGGCAGGTGCATTTAGCAGTGCTGAGATTTTTAATCTTCACCTTCAAAAACTCCGGAATTATCAGGAAAACCCACTTATAGCGGCAAAAAATCCATTTTGCAATAACATTCCGTTATTCAAAAAAACCATTAGAGATATTAAAGGTCT
>MHXU01000026.1 GCA_001824555.1 Planctomycetes bacterium GWC2_45_44 | reverse complement strand
TTCGAAGTGGAAGATAAATTGCAGGCTCGGCTTAACATTCCGGTATTTCACGATGACCAGCACGGCACGGCTACGGTAAGTCTGGCGGCGATAATTAACGCTCTGAAGAAAACCAATCGTCAGGCGAAAGACTCTACGGCCATAATTGTCGGAGCAGGAGCGGCGGGTCTGGCGATTACCAAAAATCTTCTGAAATTTGGTTTTAAAGATATTGTCGTATATGATTCCGCGGGGCCTTTGTATAAGGGCAGAACCGAGAAAATGAATCCGTATAAAGTTAAAATAGCAGAGATTACAAATAAGAACAATGTCAGGGGAGACCTTTTAGAAGGGTTTAAAGGCAGGGATTTGTTTATCGGCGTTGCGCAGCCGAAGATGGTTTCATCTGAAATGATATCCGCGATGGCGAAGAACGCGCTCGTTTTTCCGTTGAGCAATCCGGTCGGCGAAATAAGCGTTGATGAGGCTCTCGCTGCCGGCGCTGCGGTCGCTGCCGATGGCAGAACGATAAATAATGCTCTTGCGTATCCTGGATTGTTCAGAGGCGCGCTCGATGTGAAGGCTAAACAGATAACGATTGAGATGCAGATTGCTGTATCGAAGATGCTCGCATCTCTCGCGCCGGAAGGTTCGTTGCTGCCTGATATGCTGGATAAGACTGTCCATCAAAAAGTAGCTGATGCCGCGGCGAATGCATATAAGGAATAAAGTTTTGTAGGGTGGGCTCTTAGCCCACGCGGTTATTTAAAAATCAGTGGAATCCGCGAAATCCGCGGTTAAAAAAACTCTGTGTCCTCTGTGGCTAAAAAAAAATTGTGGAATCGCTGGGGGCGATGACATTTTTATGAAGGATGTTGTATCAGACCCGCTGAAGTTCGCGTCACTGATGGCTCATCAGCTCAAGGGGCCTGTCGCATCTATCAGTACAATTCTTCAGACGCTCCTCGGTGAATTCGCAGGTCCCATTACGCCCAAACAAAAAGATATGCTGCAAAGGGCTCTTGCTCAATGCGATGAATCGCTTCTGGCGACCCAGAGGCTGCTGGCGATATCCAAATCAATCAGCGACCCGCAGGCGTTTAGCGGCAGTGTCGAGCTTTCTGCGATAGTCCGCAAAAGCTCCGCTGCGTACATCGAACGGGCCAAAGCGCATAATATCAGTCTTGCCGTGAAAATCGACGCTGAACCCGCACAGGCAATCGGCAGCGAAGGGGCGGTAATCGAGGTAATCGACGCTTTGCTTTCCAACGCGATAAAATACACGCCCGACAATGGCAGAATCGAAATGGTTCTTTTGTATAATTCTGCGTTAGACGTTTACCAGCTCAAAATCGCGGATTCCGGAATCGGAATCGCAGAGGAAAATATCAGCAAACTGTTCCAGCCATTTTACAGAACGCCCGGCGCTCGTGAATCATCTCGACCGGGGACAGGCCTTGGTCTTGCGTTTGTCAGGGCAGTGGTCGAGGCTGCCGGCGGTTCGGTCAACGCGGCAAAATCGCGCCTCGGCGGAACGGAATTTACAGTTAATCTTAAAGCTGCTTCGGCGATGACGGCCGAGCAAATATCGGGAGATAAAAAAATGAAAAAGCCAATGCGAGTAGTAATAATCGGCGGCGTGGCGGCAGGGCCTAAGGTCGCGGCGAAAATCAATCGCCTCGCTCCTGACGCCGATGTAACTATAGTCGAAAAGGGCAGGCTGCTGTCTTATGCAGGGTGCGGGCTGCCTTATTACATCGGCGGTGTCGTCAAAGACCAGAACGAACTGATGAGTTCGCCGGCAGGCGTTGTTCGCGACCCCATATTTTTTCAGCAGGTAAAAAACGTTCACATTTTGAATCAGACCGAGGCCATCGAAATAAATCGCGGCAAAAAACAAATCAAAGTAAAGCACCTTCTCGACGGCAAAGAATCGCTTTTGGAATATGATAAATTAGTTTTGGCGACAGGCTCCGAGCCGGTCGTGCCGAATATCGACGGCGTAAAACTCGGCAATATTTTTACGCTGCACGGCGTAACCGACGCAGAGGGAATAAAGGCCGCTCTGGAAAAGGGCAAGGCACGCGATGTCGTGATTGTCGGCGGCGGACTTATCGGTATCGAGATGACCGAAGCTCTCGTCAAAAAAGGGTGCAGAGTAACGATTATCGAAAAGCTGCCGCAGATACTTCATTTGGTCGATACTGAAATCGCGATGCTCATCGAAAATCATCTCGAATCCAACGGCGTAAGAGTTTTGACCGGAACAGAAGTACACAAATTCACCGGCAGCGGCGAATTTGTCGAATCGGTCGTTACCAATAAAGGCGCATATCAGGCAGACCTGTGCATTATCGCGGTCGGCAATCAGCCGAATGTCTCGCTTGCAAAACAGGCCGGCCTGCAAATCGGCACGACCGGCGCGATAAAAACAAACGTAAAAATGCAGACCTCCGATAAGGATATTTACGCCGCCGGCGATTGCGTCGAGGGTATAGATATGATTACGCACAGGCCCTGCTATGTTCCGCTCGGCTCGACCGCCAACAAGCAGGGCAGAGTGGCCGCGATAAATATCTGCGGCGGAAATGACGCTTTTGCCCCGATTCTCGGAACGGTAGCCTGCAAGGTTTTCGATTATAACGTCGCCGTTACAGGCCTTACCGAGCATCGTGCCAAACAGGCGGGCTTCGATGTTGTTTCGGTTCTTATGCCCGCGCCGGACAGGGAGCATTTTGTGCCTGGCGCGAATCTGCTGATGCTGAAACTTGTCGTTGACAGAAAGACCCGCAGACTTCTCGGCGCACAGGCGACCGGGCCGGGCTGCACGGATAAACGAATTGATGTTGCCGCCACGGCGATTACCGCCAATATGACGGTCGAGCAGATTGCCAATCTCGATTTGTGTTATGCCCCGCCTTATGCGCCGGTGATTGACAATATAATTACCGCTGCCAACGTCGCCCGCAATAAACTCGATGGCCTGATGGAGAGTTTGAATCCTTTGGATGTCAAGGCGATGATGGACAGAGGCGAGAATTTTGTTCTGCTCGATGTCAGAACGCCTTCGGAGTATCAGCAGCAGCGATTGGCTGGTGCGGTTTTTATACCGTTAGCTTCGCTGCGTTCGCGATTTATTGAGCTTGATATGAAAAAGCCGCTCGTGGCGTTTTGCAATTATTCGCTGCGCGCTTATGAGGCCGCGATAATTTTAAAACGCCAGGGATTTAAGAATGTTAAAGTTCTCGAAGGCGGAATTGAAATGTGGCCGTTTGAAAAACTTCAATAAATAATAGCCACAGAGAACACAAATTCAAGATTCGTCTTGATTTTTGGGTAAGATGTAATGTATTCTATTGAAGAAGCAACGGGGACTTCTTATAATGGCAGAAACAGTCTATTCCCCGTTTTATACGGACTGCAATAATTGTTAAAAGGTAATTTCGATGGAAGAACTTATAATATCACCAGGGTTTAATTACATTATTAGTATAGCCCTGTCGATTGTAATAACGTGGGGCATTGGCTTGACACCGCCTCTTCTCATTAGATATGTGTTTCTAAAAAAAACAATCGCCAAGAAACCAGCAATTATTATCGCAAGCGTTTTCTGGTTTATTAATTTTTTATTATTCGTAGCATTAGGTAGTCGTAGCAAGACACATGCGGCCCTTTTCTTGGTTGCAGTAGCTTCATACTACATATTGAGAACGCGGGTTAATCCTGGTAAGCAGTTCGGCGAATACCAAAGCACCAAACTTAAGTCCAATACTGATATAAAATGCAAAGGTTGTGGAAAGTTACTACCTGATGCTCAGGCGGCATATATGCTTAATAATCCAGAGTATAGTGAATGGTGTCGTGAGGGGTATTGTTGCTTATCCTGTTTTGGGGAAAATTATTTGCCGCCGAAAGCAGGTAAGGAATTAGGTGGGAAATAATATGACAAAGTAACGTAACCGTCCTCGAATATTTCTGGAAACCATATAAACAGAAGTTCGCTAACATAAAATGGAACAGTGATTATGAAATTTCATCACACACTAATTGTTTTCATGGTATTTTCTTGTGTATTTTTCGCTAGTGGTTGCTCCAAAAAAGAGCTACCGGGATATGCTTACTATGGCTTTTACCCTTCCAGCAGAGGTGATAATTACAAGCAATTTCGTCACAATATCTTGGGGTTTTCCATCGATATCCCCTCAAACTGGATATTCGGTGTTAATGGCCAGCCACCTACAGCAGTAGTCTTTATATATCCTGAAGGCATTGTAACAGACAAGTTTTCCGATACATACGAAACACTTGAGATTGGGAACATTGCACTCAATCATACGGATTTACAAAATGCCCAGCAGGCAGTAATGAAAGGGATGAGTTTGAAACATCCTGATATATTAGTCACCGAGCAACCGCAAGAAGTTGTCATAAACAGCAGGAATAGCCTTTGTTGGATATTTAAATGGAAGTCAAAGACTGGATATGATGTTACGGAATACATAACTTTGGTACAAGGGGACAAGGATATCCGATCTTTGGCTATTAGGACGACCAAAACAGATTTTAATACCATGAGAAAGGCTTACGACGAAATGATCAATACTTTTACTATATACCAGACGAAATATTGAAGAAGGCAGTCTGTGTTTTCCATTTTATACAGACTGTATAATCATTGTTGGGGTTCAATAAATGATGATGACATTAGACCGACCAGATATCAAACCAATGTGGTCGAATTGTAGCGACTCACTTCGTCATGCTGGAGTTCACCTTGCAGAATGGATCATGCTTGAAAGTCAGAAGGATAAGTCTTGGTATCTTCAAGACAAAACTCATCATGGCAAGTGGGCTGTAGTAAGTGTAGGTCACGCTTCAGACTGTTACCTTAGAATAATTGCCAGAGAACTCAATCAAAATTGCCCTTTGTTCATATCCAAATCCAAGAAAAGGTTATTTGGGAATCCATGTATCCCAGAGACTATTGAGTATTTAAAGAAGAACCACAGAAAAGAATTACAAGACTCATGGAGGGCTTTTTTTAAAGTCCTTGAATATGTTCATGCACAACGTAATGAAATAATGCACGGCATTATGCCCGAAGAACTACCAGTATCAGTATCTGTTGCAGCATGGGGATTATTAGGTTTGCTTCGGTCTATCCGAGAAAAATATGCTATCAACTCAGATGCCATAATTGACCGGTCACCTCCTATTGAAGCTGACTTGCTTGATCTAATCAGGCTTCCCCGACTTCAGCCTTATATGAAATATGTTGAGACTGCATTAGCTGAATCTTGTGACATCGCTCATTTAAATTGTTGCCCCCTTTGTGGGGCTGTATCGGTTCTGAATGGTCGTTGTGAAGTTTGCTTCCAAAGCGTTTCAATAATTGAGTGCAACCATTGTGGTGGACATTGCATTGTTCCCGATGACCCCAATTTAGCTCATCACCTTGAATTAGATATCTGCCCTTCTTGTGGGGGTGAATTTTGAGCAAGAAATCATCGACAAACCGACAGGTAAGCACTTTGCGGGCCAAAAAACGCTGTTTTTGAGTCAAAAATGCAGTTTTGCCAAGAAATCAGTCATCGGCTGCTCTCCGCGGGCCATTCACTGCCTCCCGCGAGTCATCCGCGGGCTTCAGCTGGTCATCGTCGGGTATCAGTGAGTCATCGGCTGCCATCCGTCGATCATCGTCGGACTCCGGGAATCATCCACTGCCTTCCGCGGATCATCCGTTGCTTTCCGTGGGTCATCCGCTGACCTCGGCGGATCATCGGCGGAAAGACCATCGGCAATGACAAATGGCATTTTTAGATGCCTAATATCTCTGTGAACTCTGTGTTCTCTGTGGCTAAAAATAAAATCTTAAATTACTATCGCATCACATAGTGAGTCTATTTGGGTTTTTGTGTGGTCGGATTGAAGCGAAATTCTTAATCTTGCGGTTCCCGGCGGGACGGTCGGCGGACGAATTGCGACTACCAAAAAACCCTCATCAAAAAGTCTTTTTGAAAGTTTAACGGTTTTCTCATTGTCGCCGATAATTACAGGAACTATATGGCTCGTACTGCCTGCGGTATCGAATCCGAGTTTGTTTAATTTTGCTCTCAAATAATCGGCGTTTTCTTTCAGTTTTTTTCTTTTATCCACTGCTTTTTCAATAATATCAACGGCGCAAATACCCGCGGCGGAATTACAAATCAGCGGAGCGGTTGTATAAATAAAAGGCCTTGCTTTATTGATTAAATAATCAATTACGCATTTGTCCGCTGCGACAAACCCGCCGGTGCAGCCTGCGGCCTTGCTCAACGTGGCAACCACAATATCGACATCGTTTAGCAGGCCGAGTTCTTCTGCCAATCCCGCTCCTCTGCCGCCGAGACAGCCGAACGCGTGCGCCTCATCGACAATCAAATAAGCGTTGTATTTTTTCTTCAGCTCGACGAGTTTTTTTAAATCTGCAAAATCGCCATCCATCGAAAAAACGCTTTCGGTTACGATAAATTTGCGTTCGTATTCATCTGAAGCGAGGAATTTTTCGATTTTGTCGAATTGCGTTCTGTGATAAGTCCTGAACTGTGCCTGACTGCCTTTGGCGGCATCTATAATTGACGCGTGAACGAGTTTGTCCAAAAGCAGCAGGTCGCCTTTTTGCGGAATGGTTTGCAGAACCGCCAGATTTGTCATAAAGCCTGTCGGCAAAACAAGAGCCGCCTGTTTGCCGAAAAGTTTGGCGAGTTTTTTTTCCAAGTCGATGTGCGGCGTGATTGAGCCGCTGATAAGTCTTGATGATGCCGAACCGAAGCCGAATTTGTCCATCGCGTTTTTGGCCGCGGCTATAATTTCGGGATTTTCCGCCAGATTCAGATAATTATTGCTGCAAAACAGGATTTTCTCCGAGCCGTTGATTTTGACGGTAACCCCGGCAGCGGAATCTATGGGCAAAAGTTGCCTAATCAGGTTATCCCGCTGGAGCTGTAATAATTCTTCGGATAAAAAATTAAAGTCAGACATTTTTTAAATTCTTTTGAACAAATCACTATTTTTCCGATAATATAGGAGAAATAAGCATATAATACAATATACAATAATTTTGGAAAATTTATGAGTATTTACGACAGGGATTATTCCCGGCCGGATTATGAGCAGCAAAGGCCGCAAATGCAGTTTCGCTTTCCGCAGGTTACGCCTGTGGTTAAGAATCTGCTGTTCTTGAACGTCGGCATTTATTTGGCCTGCATAATCATAAAACCGCTGGGTAACTTTATTTATGACTGGTTCAGCGTCGATTCGACCTCGTTTGTACGGTATTTTCAGGTTTGGCGGTTAGTCGGCTATCAATTTTTGCACGACCTGCACGACCCCTTACATTTGATTATGAATATGGTAGGTCTGTATTTTCTGGGGCCGACGCTCGAACGGTTCTGGCACAGTAAGAAATTCCTGATATTCTACCTGCTCTGCGGCGTGGCCGGCGGATTGTCTTATCTTGCGCTGTCATATTTTCCACAAGTTGGCCGCGGTCAGCTTGTCGGGGCATCCGGCGCAATACTCGGTATGCTGGCGGCGTGCGCGATTTTGTTCCCGCAGTTTGTGGTATTTATCTTTATATTTCCAGTGCCAATCAGAGTCGCGTCAGCGTTATTTATGATGTTTTATGTTATAAATATTTTCACAGGCGGCGCAAACGCAGGCGGCGATGCCGCGCATTTGGCGGGTATGCTCCTCGGCGGCGGATATGTGTATTTGTGGCCGAGGCTGAAAAACAGATACAGGCCTGCAATTCACTCGGATAACTGGGAAGTAAGATTCAAAGCGTACAGCGAGATTCAGAGGGAAGTCGATAGGATTCTCGAAAAGGTCGCAAAGCAGGGCATCGGCTCGCTGACTAAGCAGGAAAAAAAGACCCTCGCCGAGGCGACAAAATTAGAGCAGATGAAAAGCGGGCTGTAAGCGGTCAGAAAAATTGACTTCGGTTAGATAGCTGCTAATTCAAAAGCAAATGCGCCCTTTAAAATTCTCCCATCGAAATTTATTTTTAAATTGCGTTCATTGCTGGATTCGATTGTGCAGTTCCCCTGGTCGGCTATTTTGACATCGCCTTTGCCATTATTAACGCTGCCCTGATATGTGAGGAATTTTCTGTCGTGGTCGAAAATCGGCGTTGCTTTGGTGTTCTCTCTCGCTAATTTTTCGGGCGGGTTATCCAATCGCCAGGTTTTCAGGCAATCGGCGTATTCTATCATTAAATCCCAATGGACATCGTCGCCGCGTGTGTGTTTGTGAACGACAAAACGTCTTTTCAAATTTTCAATTTTCAATCTTAAATCTTCAATTAACCAACTGCCTGAATTGCCGTTATTGCAGCGGCACCGACGATGTCATCGCTGTTGCAGCCGCGGGATAAATCATTAACGGGCTTTGCGATTCCCTGCAAAATCGGGCCGTAAGCATTCAGACCGGCCAGCCGCTCGGCAAGTTTGTAGCAGATGTTGCCCACGCCCAAATCCGGGAAGATGAAAGTGTTCGCTTCACCTTTGAGCGGGCTGTCGGGGCATTTTTTCGCGGCGACTTTCGGCACAAAGGCAGAGTCGAATTGCAATTCGCCGTCGATTAGGTATTCGCCGTCGAAATCCTTGTCGAGTTTTGCTTTTGCCAGTTCGGTTGCCTTTATCATTTTGTCCGGGCCTGCGCCTTTGGCCGAGCCTTTTGTCGAATAGCTTAACAGTGCTATTTTCGGGAATATGCCGAATTGTTTTGCCGTGCGTGCGGTCGAGAGGACGATGTCGGCGAGCTGCTCGGCATCCGGGTCCTGATTTAGGCCGGAGTCGGCGAATATAATTGTTCGCTCGCTGTTGGTCATAAAGAACATACTCGATACGGTTTTGATGCCTGCCGCGGCTTTGATAATTTGCAGAGCCGGTCTGATTGTGTCCGGCGTTGAATGAACCGCGCCGGATACGAGGCCGTCAACTTCGCCGTTCTTGACGAGCATAGTTCCGAAATAAACATCGTCTTTCATCGCTGCCAGAGCGGCTTCGGGCGTTATGCCTTTGTTTTTGCGGAGCTGGTAAAATTGTTCGGCGAAGTCTTTTAGTTTGCTGCTTGTCAGAGGATTGATAATTGCGATGTCGTTTGTTTTTGCCCCCAGTTTTTTGAGAGCGGAGCTGATTTTGGTCTCGTCGCCGATAATTGTCAGTCGAGCCATTTTCAGGTCGGCGATTTTTTTGGCCGCTTCGATAGTTCGCTCGTCGCCGCCTTCAGGCAAAACGATGTGTTTATAAACCGCTGCCGCTTTTTCGAGAATCTGTTGCAGAAAATCCTTATTTGTTTCCATATAGTTTCGCCCGTGCAATTTGTAATTTATAATTGATAGCTTTTATCCCAATGCGCCCGACAGGATTCGAACCTGTAACCTTCGGTTCCGTAGACCGACGCTCTATCCAATTGAGCTACGGGCGCAAATATCTAACCAATAACTACTTACAGAGGCAGGCCGCTTCTGTAAGATAATTTCCCCCTAATTTACATTGCACAGAGCGGTTTTGCAAGAAGATTAAAGGTAAGCTATTAAAGGCGAGCTTTTTTAACGCACAATTTAACAGGGTTTTTATATAAATTTGTTTCCGCGACAGGAACTATCTATCTGCATTGGTATAATACCGGTGGGTATATTTAATTGCGCGTTGAACGATTCGTGAGTATTTACGCCGGCTTCGCCTGCCCGCGTACAACGGGCGCAATTATTTAAGGCCGTCGGTATAATAATTTAACTGTCTGCCGATTTTTTCGACTTCGCCGGTCTGCCGGAAATCGCATTTATCCGCATCGACAGTTATCACGGGACAAGCCGCGAACTTAGCAAACAATTTTTCATATTCGCCGCAGAGCTGAACAAGAAATTTTATATCAATACCCTGCTCATAAGGTCTGTTTCGCAAATGTATCCGCTTGAGGCATTCCTCCGCGGACGCTTTTAAATATATGACAACCGTCGGCTCAACAGCCAGTCTGCTCATTTCAGAATTTATTTTTTTGTATAATTCAAACTGAATTTTATCGAGCCATATCCCGGCGTACACAAGTTCCTGATTCATTATATAGTCGCTTACGGCGATTTTATTGTCTTTGAAATTCCCGGACTTCAACTGTTCCATTCGACTTAAGAAAAAATACAACTGACTGTCGAGAGCGTATTCCTTTTTGCCGGCATAAACGTCTCTCATAAACGGATTGCTATCATAAGCCTCTTTGAGCAGTCTGAAATCGAACGCGTCGGCAAGACCCTGTGCCAGCGTGCTTTTGCCCGCTCCGATTATGCCCGCCACCGAAACAAGCTGCGGCAGACGCGGGTCAATATGAAAATTTTCGCCGTTGAGCCTGTCGCGAAGAACGTGCATTTTTTCGCCGAGCAGCGGATGAACGGCCTGCGGCGCAAGCTCGCAAAGCCCGGCAAGCACAAACGACCTCAAGTGCATACTCGCGTGCGGAACGGTCAATTTGACGGTTTTTATCACATCCGAGCCGAACAGGAGAATGTCGATATCGATAATGCGCGAAGCCCAGATCTGCCCGGTTCTTTCTCTGCCGGACAGTTTTTCTATTTTCCCTAAAACTTCCAGCAGCGCATCGGCAGACAGAGATGTCTGGATTTCAGCGACGCAGTTGAGATAATCCGGCTGAACTTTCTGGCCGAGCGGTTTTGTTTCGGTAACAGAACTGCTCCGCAGAAATTTTAAGCCATCATAATCGGCAAGACTCGCCAGAGCGGTTTTTATATTCCGCTCTCTGTCGCCGAGATTGCTGCCAAGACCAAGATACGCGATTTTCATAATTTATTTTTCAATTTGAAACTTTAAATTTTCTTAAATCTTTCCATCGCTTCGGCGACATTGGCGGGACTGCCGAATGCGCTTAATCGGAAAAAGCCTTCGCCTGCCGCGCCGAATCCGCTGCCGGGCGTGCCGACAACATTTGCCTTTGACAAAAGATTATCAAAAAATTCCCAGCTTGTCATTTTCTTCGGCGTTTTGAGCCAGATGTATGGAGCGTTGATGCCGCCATAAACTTCATAGCCAAGCGTGGTCAGAGATTTTCTGATTGTCGCGGCGTTCGACATATAAATATCAATAATTTTGCGAACCTGTTTTTTGCCTTCGTTTGTATAAACAGCCGCTGCCGCCATTTGCGAGATGTAACTTGCCCCGTTAAATTTCGTGCAGTGCCTTCTGTTCCAAATCGGGTTCAGCTCGATTTCTTTGCCGGCTTTCGTCCAGACTTTTAATTCCTTCGGCACGACTGTATAAGCGCATCTCAAACCTGTGAAACCTGCGGTTTTGCTGAAGCTGCGAAATTCAACGGCCGTTTCTTTTGCGCCTGGGATTTCATAAATAGAGTGCGGGATATTGTCGTCGGATATAAACGCTTCATAAGCGGCATCGAACAAAATCAACGCTTTATTTTTCAGTGCGTAATCAACCCACATTTTTAACTGCTCTTTTGTCGCAACCGCTCCGGTCGGATTGTTCGGGTAGCAGAGGTAAATTATATCCGCCTTTTCCTTTGGAAGGGCAGGAACGAAATTGTTATCGGGCGTACAGGGCATATAGACGATATTTGTGAATCGTCCTTTGCCGTCGAAATTTCCTGCTCTGCCGGCCATTACGTTGGTGTCAACATAAACAGGATAGACCGGGTCAGCCACTGCGACGACGTTATCGAGGCCGAGAATTTCCTGAAAATTGCCTGTGTCGCATTTTGAGCCGTCGCTGACGAAAATTTCATCGGTCGCAAGACTTACGCCGCGGGAGGCAAAATCATTGGCGATAATCGCATCAGTCAGGAAATCGTAGCCCTGTTCGGGGCCATAACCTTTAAAACTGTCCCTTTTTGCCATATTGTCAACGGCTTTGTGCATCGCATCTATAATTGCGGGTGGTAGTGGTTCTGTAACATCGCCAATTCCAAGTCTGATAACCTTCGCGAGCGGGTTTTTTTCGGTAAAAGCCCTTACTCTGCGAGAAATTTCCGGAAAAAGATAGCCGGACTGTAACAAAAGGTAATTTTCATTCACTTTAATCATAGAAACTCCGTCAATTTAGTTAAAACAGGCAAGTTATATCGTGTCTGATTTGGGACGATATATCCTGCGATACTGTGAAAAAGTCTAAGCTGAAGCCGCATTAAATTAGCGGCATTGTGAATGGCTGTCAATAACAATAAATTGCGGAAGTTGTTTATCGTAAAAGGGTTCTATTATATATGGATATAATGGTTTTAACTTGCATTTTGGCGGTAGTTGTGGTAAAATCCTGCCGTTTATGGGGCTCACGGAAGAAGAACCATCTATTGCCCATACCAAGGATGCGCAAGGTTTTTAATCAGCGAATCTTAGGGCAAAGACATACGGACATACTCAAACGACTCGGCCTGAATCGAAATATATTGTTGCGCCTATAGTGCAACCTTTTTTTGTTAGGAAAAAAAATGAATAGACCGAATAGTGTGGATAATCATTTAAATTTGTCAGGATGGAACAAATCTATGAACAGGAATTTTACATTTTGCGTTATCGTATCGCTTCTATTTTTAACAGCCGGCGCGTTTGGAGCGAGCCGCAACGTGCCTGGGACATACCCGAACATTCAGGCGGGCATTGCCGCGGCGAATGCGGGCGATGAGGTCGTCGTCGCCAGCGGAATATACCTCGGCGCGGGCAATCGCAACATCGACTTCGGCGGCAAGGCTATTACCGTTCGCAGCGCAAGCGGCAACCCGGCAGTCTGCGTTATTGATTGTCAGAACGCCGGCAGGGGATTTTATTTCCACAGCGGCGAAACAACCGCCTCTGTCGTGAGAGGTTTTACAATCATAAACGCCGATGCAAACACGTTATATTACGGCGGAGCGATTGAGTGCGAAGGCGCATCTCCGACAATAGACAACTGTATAATCACAGATAGCGATGCTGCTTATGGCGGCGCAATCGACTGTTATAACGCTTCACCGCTGATTAAGAATTGCGTTATGACAGGCAATACGGCGGATTTCGGCGGCGCGATTGAATGCAGCGTTTCTTCATCGCCGACAATTTTCAACTGTCTTATCTACGGCAATGCCGCGACATACACAGGTGGAGCAATCGACTGCTACGACAATTCATCTCCGACAATCAACAACTGTACCATTGTCAATAATACCGGAGCAGACGGTAAAGGCGGAATTTACGCCTCCGACGCAAGCCATCCGACAATAAAAAATTCGATACTGTGGAATAACGGCGACGAGATTGACGGCGCAACGGCGACATATTCCTGCATCGAAGACAACGACAGCGGAACAGGAAACGTACATACGAACCCGTTATTCAAGACGGGACCTTCAGGCAATTATTATTTAAGTCAAATCGCGGCAGGCCAGTTGGCTGACAGCAATTGCATCAATACCGGCGACAGTTTGGCCAGCGTTATATTTGGCGCAGGACATTTGCGCACTACAAGAACGGATAATGTCGCTGATTCCGATTCAAGCAAAGTCGATATGGGCTACCATTACTTAGGCGGCGGCACGGCAGCACAATATATATTGACCACCGTCGTCGATGGCAACAGTCCGTGGGGAACGCTTGCCCCGATTTCTGGATTGTCATATAAGCAGTATGCCGATGTGCAGCTTACGGCTGCGCCAGACCCGAATTACGAGGTTGGAAAATGGACAGGCACAAACGACGATGCCGGTATGACGCTGACGAATGTTGTTACAATGGATGCCAATCACACCGTAGTTGTAAAATTCCGCTCTGTTGTTATGTACGGATTGACAACAACCGTCATCGGCTCGAACGGTACGATTACCCCTTATAACAATCAGCAGTTCCGCCAGCATACTCCCGTTACGATAAACGCAACTCCGACGCCGGGCTATGTGATAAAAAACTGGCGTAAGGGCAATACCGCAGTGTTCGATGTCAATAACCCAGGCACTTATACGATTATAAACGACCCGAACACGTTTATTACAATTCCGATAGAAGAAAATACAACCATCGGCGTTGAGTTCAAAACGAATCCGGTTACATATCTGCTCGATGCTCGCGTTACCGGCGAACACGGCACAGTTATTCCGAGAAGAGGCCAGCAGCCGGGCGGAATGATTGTTCAGCTTACGGCGACTCCGGATGTCGGCTACAAAGTTAAAAAATGGCTCGGCACGGACAACGACACTTCTACCGCAGCGACAAATACCATAACGATGACCGGGGCAAAGACGGTCTATGTCGAGTTTGTGGCGATTCCGACATACACGCTTGTCGCGGGCGTTAACGACGCTAACTTCGGTTCGATTTCTCCGACCGGCGGGACATATTCCGAAGGCACGGTCGTTCCTCTGACTGTTACGCCTGCTGCGGGTTATCGCGTAAAGAGCTGGACGGGCGCGGATAATACGCCTGCGTGGAATGTCAACACCAATACCGTAACGATGACAAGCAATAAAACTGTTACAGTCGCTTTTGAGGTCAATTACAACAAGACAATTTATGTGCCTGGAAAATTCCCATACATAACCATTCAGGACGCGATAAATAGCGCCAATAACGGCGATACGATTAGAATCGCGCCCGGAACGTATCCCGGCAGCGGATTTTTTATAAGTCAAAGCATCACAATCGTCGGCGACCCCGAACATCCTGAAAACGTAGTTATCGATGGTAATAATTTCAGCGATAGGATTTTTGAACTCCGTGGCAACGGGACGATAACTCTTAACGGTCTTACAATCGCAAACGCGAAGTTTTACGCGCCGACACATCTTAGCGGCGTTGCAGCTCCATGGAGTACAACCCACTTCCGCCATGACGGCGGAGGCGGTGGTAATGCTTTTGGCGCCGGCATATTTATGAGCGGCAATCATATTGTAGTCAACTGTATCATCAGAAATTGCATAGGTAAAGGCGGCGATGCCAGAAATGGCCTTGATGGCGACCCATGGGACTTAACCGCAGAGCCAAAACAAATCCCAATACATAAGGGCGGGTATGGCGGAGAAGGCGGCTGGGCGGCGGGCAGCGGTATTTATGTCCAGTCTGGCAGCCCAAGAATCACAAACACGATAGTCGAAGATTGCCAAGCTCTCGGTGGTTACGGCGGCGGCGGCGGAAATGGTCTTGACGCAAGTACGAACGACCCGTTCGACCCCAACTTCCCCGGCGGCCCGGGCGGCAACGGCGGTAATGGCGGTAATGCCTTTGGTGCCGGTATATTTTGCGATTGGAGCGCAAGTCCGACATTTACGGCTTGTACCGTCAGAAACTGCGAAGCTATATCCGGTTACGGCGGCGACGGCGGACTTGGCGGCGTTGGAGCAAGAGGCGATATGGTTGCTTTTGATCCATGTGATGCAAACTCTTTTGTTCAAAGAGGATATTGTCAGGGCGGTCACGGCGGTATGCCTGGATTGGCTTATGGCGGCGGCGTATATATCGACCCCAATAGCAAAGCAAAATTTAATAAATGCACAATTACCGGAAACAGCGCACAGAGCAATGTCGGCGGCAGCGGCGGCAATTCATCCGGTGATATAGTTAATGCATGGTGTCAGGGCGGTGTCGGCGCTCTGGTCGATATTGACACACTGCAGAGGGTTATAGGCAATCTTATATGGGATGTAAATGATCCGTGTACTTCAGGCGTTGACCCCAACAATCTACTCCTGCCGAGACAGATTACCATAAACGGCACCTTTACGCCTGGTATGACCATAAGTCAAGTATGGAATATGATAACGCCAATCAGCCCGGAGGTTTATACCGCAAGAGGCGGCGGCGTATATATCGGCAGCAGTAATGGAACTCCAACGGCAGCCGACTTCAATAATTGCCAGATTAGTGATAACTGGACAAAGGGAAGCACTTCAGGTATGGGCGGCTATAACACCGGCACACTGGTAGGCCATCACAATTCAACTTATGAATATCCGTCAAGACACTACAGGATTCCAAGCTATGGCAACGGCGTGTATCTTTCCGATGATTCCAACACGACATTTTTAAATTGTAATATAGAGGGCAACTACTACACCATAGAAAACACCAGCAATATTTATCCGCTTGCCCACGACCAATTTATCGCAGCGGGGCTGCCGGTAGCCGGGTCTCCCGGGACGGAGTCGTCGCTATTATATCGTCTTATATATGGCGATGAATATCTTTCTTACGGCGGCGGTTTGTGCTTTGATGGTCTGGCTGGTTCGGCTACGCGAACAGTCGTTAGAGATTGTAATATAGCAGATAACAACTCCGCCAACGGCGGCGGTATTTACGCCGATACAACACAGTTATATATTGCAGACAGCAATATTGCCGGGAATTTATCATATTCCGGCGGCGGAATTTTGGCAATTGACAGTACGGGTTCTGTCAACAAATCAACCGTAACAGGCAACGCTGCCGGGACACAGAGCGGAAGTTATTCCACGGGCTACGCGTTCTTCGGCTTTGGCGGCGGCGTGTATGTGTTAAGTTCGCGTTTTGATGTCAATGACACCGTTGTTACCGAAAACTTCGCGGGCGGGGGCGGTGGCGGTATTTGTTATGACGGAGACTGCACATCCGTGCAGGTGCCGTTGGTTAAGAACTGCCTTATCACCGACAACAAAGCGACGTATTCCGGCGGCGGTATCGCGGCTATTTATTTTGCAGAGCCGCAAATCCAAAACTGCACTGTCGTGAATAACGTCGCAAGCGATGTCAACGGCAGCGGCGGCGGTTTGTTCGCTTCTTATGCCGCGAGCGTAACTGTCAGAGATACGATTTTTTGGAACAACATCGGCGTTAAAGGTTCGCAAATCGGGTTGAGCGACAGCGGAGTTTATACCGCGATGCCGGCCAGATTAAATATGTCTTTCAGCGATGTTGACCTTGAATACTCTTCGGGCGTGGATTTGACCGATACCGGCGCAGATGCCGGCGTAACGGCGGTCGCCGCAAAGCTCGTCGATTCTACTACGATATATAGCGAAATAAACTCAAGCGGTACGGCAAAAGTTATCGTAACGCTGACCGGTGCGGCGGCGGGCATTTCCGAATCAATTAACTGGTCGTCGCCCCAGGAGGTGAGCGACTTACGAGCCGGAGTGGTCTCGCTGCAAAATCAGGTGCTTGGAACTTTAAGCGCAGGCGAATTTACATTAAGACAAAAACTTACAAACGCCGCGATATTCAGCGGCCA
>MHXU01000025.1:1107-12931 GCA_001824555.1 Planctomycetes bacterium GWC2_45_44 | reverse complement strand
TGAATCTACAGACCCAAACGACACTTCTATGCTTAATATACTTATCCCTAATTTAGGTATGTACCGCAGAGCAGCTTATGGCTTACGGTGGCGGGCATATTTATCAGCGGAAGATAAGCAATATGAAAAGGCATTTGCAGATGTCCTTACTGCTTATAAATTGGGCAAACATCAAAAAGGACAAAAAACGCTCATCGAAAATATTGTCGGTATCGCCATAGAAAGTATGTCAACAGCAACAACCAGAAACATTTTATACAAACACGATATTCCCGCTGAATATATTGAAGCTTTTTCAAAAGATTTGCAGGCTCTTATTAAAGATGAAGATTTTACGATAACAAAAGCTTTTGAATTTGAAAAATTGTTCATATATGATGAACTGCAGCGATGTTTCGTAAAAAGTGGTTTTGGTATGGAACATTTATATCCGAAACGATTGTCTTTATTGTACGGCGGTTACGGTGCAAACAGCGGCTGTGGCGAGACACCGCAACGCATAAGCAAAATAAAGAATGCTATCAGATTTGTTTGTATGTATGGCGGTGCTTTGTTCACATATCAAAACAGCGAGCAAACCAGAGTAGCGGTGGAAGAATACTACGATTTCTGTAAAAATGTAGCTGTTGAAACTCCGTATCAATTCAAGGATTGCGCTCTTAATACAGAAGCGGACAAAATTATAAAAGGAAATATATTCTTAAGGCTGCTTGCGCCGGCTATGGAAAAAGTGATAATTTTGTCGTGGCGGAATAGAGCCGATGTTGAAAGTACGTTGGCTGTTGTCGCACTGCATACATTCAAACAGGAAAAAGGCTATTGGCCTGAAAATTTACAGGAATTGGTTTCTGCCGGTTTATTGACTTCGCTGCCGCTCGATCCATATAGCGACAAATCATTAGTTTATAAAAAAATTGAAGATGGTTTTACGCTCTACAGCTTTGGCACAGATTTTGATGATGACGGCGGGAAATTAGCTGAAAAATTTACTTCAGGCAAAAACAGCATTTGGCCTGCTGATGGACAAGATGGCGATGCGGTTTTCTGGCCGGTGAAAAGTAAGTGAAAAACTTAAAGTGAAAAGTGAAAAGCTGACTTTGACTGAACTTACCAGAACCAGTTCAACACTTTTTTGCTGATAACCGATAACTGCGTTTCTGATAACTGTATCTCTCTGTGTCTCTGTGGTGAAAAATAAAATCTCATCGGCCGCCTGTCGCGTCGGAGCGTAGCGAAGATGGATTGCCGATTCGGCAACTTTGTGCCTATGCGCCTTTGTGGCTATTTTCCTGTCTCTGAAGCCTTTTCCTGTTGCAGGGACTGCAAATCTTTTCTCGCGTCGTAGAGTCTTTTCCTGACCTCGTTCAGTTCATTTTCAGAACCCAAAAGAGCCTTCTTTGACTGTTCAGCCTCTGCTCGCCAGCTCATTACATCGAACTCGTATATTTGGGCTTTTTGTTTTGCGCTCTCGTATTCGGTCATTAGCTTGCCGATATTTTCATAAGCCTGATGAAGTTTTTTCTGCTGAATGTTCCTGTTGATAGCCGCATAAGTAAATGCGCACGCGATTATCACAGCTGCCATCGCGACCGCAATCGTATTGACTTTCCATCTCGGCATCGCCATCGTCGAATCCATCATACTGCGTAAGAACGGCACGCGGAAATTCACGGTTTTTCCTTCCGCCGGCATAATCGCCGTTTTGGCGTTGCTCTCTTCTTCCGCGAAAAGTTTTAAATCAGGAATCACAACAGGCGCAGCAATTTGCGGTCTTGCCGCCGGACAGGCAACGGCGTTGACTTTTTTTGCCGGCAGGACGATTGGTCTTTTCAAATTTTTTTCAAGAACGCTGTCCGACTGGAATATCCTGTTGACAAGTTCGCTGATTTTATTCGCGCCTGCCGTCGTATCGACTCCGTCAGAGCTGCCCCAGTCGGGCTGCTTGAGCATCTTGTATGTGTCTAATGGAAGGTCAACGATGAACGTTTTATTTTTGTGTTTGCGCACCTGCACAACGCCTAACCGCGCTGCTTCCTGAACAATGCCGGTGGAAACTCCCTGTCTGGAGGCGTACTGCCCCACAGAAAGCAGGTTTTTTTTTCTGCTGAAAATTGGTTCTTTTTCCGTCTGCAGGTCGTGGTCGTTCATAGAGAATATCCCAATTAAAAAGTTTAAACTATGTATATTTTCGGACTTTTCGGTGAAAAATCTTAAATTTATCGACCAAAATTGAGCAAAAAGTCGGCAAAATTCGCAAAAATTTATCAAAATTTTCGATTTTTTAACAAAAACTTGCGCATTTGGCTTATTTGCCCGAATATTCAGGGCAAGTCCGTACCTCATTATGCCGATTAGGTTAGGAATAGAGAGCAGGTCAAAATATCTGTTTTTGGACTAAAAATGAGGGTATTGCTTGCAGAAGACGATTCGATTTCGAGACTAATTCTCGAAAATCACCTCAAAAACTGGGGTTATGAGGTCATATCTGCCCAAAATGGCAGTCAGGCCTGGGAAATTCTCTGCTCTCAGCATCCGCAACTCGTTATCATTGATTGGGTTATGCCGGAAATTGACGGCCTTGAACTTTGCAAAAAAATCCGCTCCACTCCTGCCGGCAGATACACTTACCTGATTTTTCTGACTTCAAAAACTCAAAATCAGGACATTGTTACCGCTCTGGACGCCGGTGCCGATGATTATTTGAGCAAGCCATTCGACAAAGAAGTTCTCAAAAGCAGGCTCGCCGTCGGAGCGAGAACCGTTGACTACGAAGACCAGTTGATAAAAAGTGAAGAAAGATACCGCAGAATTACCGACAGTATTACCGATTATATATTTAGCGTCGTAATTTCGCAGGGCAGAGCCGCCGAGTTCGTACACAACGATGCCGCGATAGCCGTAACCGGATATAGCTGGCAGGAGTTGGTCAACGACCCTTCGCTGTGGCTGGAAATGATTCATAACGATGACCGCCAGAAAGTAAGCGATTATCTTGACAGATGCACCCGCGGCGAAAAAGTCGAATCGTTTGAATACAGAATCATTCGCAAGGATATGGCGCTGCGATGGGTAAAAAGCACCATCGTTCAGCATTTTAACAGAAACGGGCAGATTACTTCTTACGACTGTCTGCTACAGGACATAACGGAAAGAAAAAACGCGGAAATAGAAATGAAAATTGCCAGGGAAAAGGCCGAAGATGCCCAGACCAAGCTCGAGAAGCTGAATTTGCAGCTTGAGACCACCTACAAAAAACTGATGGAGACCGCGCATTCTGCCGGTATGGCCGAGGTCGCCGCCGAAGTTCTGCACAACGTGGGCAATGCGCTGAACAGCATAAACGTATCAGCCGCGACCGTTATAGAAAAATTATCAAAATCAGAAATAGAAAACCTGACAAAATTAGCCGAGCTGCTCTGCAAACACAGCGTCGCCGGCGCAGACGGTCTCGGCGATTTTCTCAAAAACGACCCGCAGGGCAAACATATTCCGACATATCTTTCCGAATTGAGCAAACACCTCACCGCACAGCAAAAAGAAACAGTTGAAAGGTTAGACGCGATTATAAAAAACGTCAATCAGGTCAGAGATGTTGTTAGAATGCAGCAGTCATACACCGGCATCGAGAAACGCAGGGACTGCGTGATGCTCAACGAGCTGATTGAAAACGCAATCGAAATCAACAACGCCGGCCTCCAGAGACAGGCTGTTGAAGTCATTCGCGAATATGACGACATCGGAAGCATTCTCATCGACAGGCAGAGATGCCTGCAAACGCTCGTCAATCTTATCGACAACGCCGAGTATTCGCTGTCGAAAAGCGACAATCAACCGAAAATTCTCAAAATCAGAACGCTGAAAACCGCCGGGGCGAAACTTCGAATAGAAGTTTGCGACAACGGCGTTGGAATAGCCCCGGCCGAACTGAACAGCATTTTCGACAGAGGCTACACGACAAAACAGGCAGGACACGGCTTCGGACTGCACAGCAGTCTGCTGGCCGTAAAAGATATGCAGGGCTTGCTCCTTGCCCAAAGCGACGGCATAGGCAAAGGAGCGACATTTATTCTCGAACTTCCACTAAGAAAAGCAGAGGTAGCAAATGGCAAATGTAATTGAAAAAAAGAACAGGCGAATTCTTGTAATTGACGACAAGGAAGCCATACACGAGGATTTCAGGCAGATTCTTTCTCGCGGCATTACAAACGCCCCGCTCGATGCCGCCCGAAACGCCGTGTTCGGAGCGGATGCCAAGACCACCGCTGAAAGTTTTGAAGTCGATTGCGCCTTTGACGGCCGCGACGGCCTGCTGAAGGTAATCGAATCGCAAAAAAGCAGTACGCCTTACGCGACGGCTTTTGTTGATTTGAGAATGGAATCCGACTGGGACGGCATAGAAACAATCGAACAGCTCTGGCGTGTTCAGCCTGATTTGCAAATGGTGCTTTGCACGGCTTATTCCGATTATTCGTGGACAGAAATCATCGACCGGCTCGGCCCGACCGAAAGACTTTTAATTTTGAAAAAACCTTTCGATAATATGGAAGTCCGCCAGATGGCCTGCGCGCTTACCGAAAAGTGGGAACTTTTAAATCAGCTCGAAACGCTTGTTCAGGAAAGAACCACGCAGATTGCCGAGACTCGCGACGTCGCGATGTTCGTTATCGCCTCTCTTGCCGAATCAAGAGACCCAGAAACCGGCGAACATCTCGAAAGAATCAGAAGCTACTGCCATATTCTCGCCGAGGAACTCCGCACCGACAGCGCATATTCGGAATGGATAGACGATAAATTCATCGGCGATTTATACCGCTCAAGTCCGCTGCACGACATCGGCAAAGTCGGAATCCCGGACTGCATTTTGCTTAAGCCCGGCAGCCTTACCGATGATGAATTTGAAATTATGAAACAGCATTCGCTCATCGGCTCGGAAGCGCTGGGCAAAACCATCAGAACGGTTACAAACGCCGGCTTTCTTGAAATGGCTGCTGACATCGCGAAGTATCATCACGAGCGTTTTGACGGCACCGGCTATCCCGAGGGTTTAAAGGGCAAGGAAATTCCGCTTGCCGCGAGAATTGTCGCGGTCGCCGATGTTTATGATGCCCTGACAAGCTCGCGGGTATATAAACCCGCCTTTAGGCCGGAGATTGCTTATATGATGGTATGTCAGGAGGCAGGCAAACATTTTGATTCGGTGGTCGTAGATGCTTTTATTAGAAAGCACGATGATTTCCTGCAGGTTCGCGGCACTACCAAAGCCGAGCAAACCGCGACTTCATTGGTGTAAAATAGGGGATAGGGGGTAGGGGAGAGCTGTTCATCACTGCCGGCCAAATAAAAAAGCCGTGCAAAATGCAAAAACGGCTGATATAATGCGGGCCTTGTTTTGAAAGGCCTGTGGTGCTGAATAAAAAGATTATTCTGACGATGAGTTTTACGCTGATTACAGCCCTGATAATACTTTGTATTGTCGGCGCGTTTCTCGGCGCAGAGCCAACTGAAAGAGCGTTCAGCAGCGTGCCTTTTGCCGTGTTTTGGATAGCGTTCATAGCGATTCTGCTGGCTGGGATTTTTTCATTCCGAAATATTTTCACAAAGCCCGCAATGTTCGCGATGCACTTCGGATTCGTGCTGATTATCCTCGGCTCGATGTCCGAGACCGAGAACTGCATCGCGATTGCCGATAAATTCGGAATCGGCAAAATCCATAGAGGAAAAATGATTTTGTTCGAGGGGCAAAGCAGCAATATCGTAAGAGCCGACCCTTACGGCATCACCAAAATGCTCCCGTTTAGCGTTAAACTCAATGATTTCAGAGTTGAGTATTACCCAAAGCAAAGTCCCGCCGAGCCGAATTCGGTTAGAGGTTATTTCAGCGATGTTGAAATAATAGAAGATGCGAACGTCGTCAGAACGGCTTCCATCGCGGTTAATAAGCCGCTGCATTATGCGGGCTATCACTTTTATCAGTTCGGCTTAGACGAAAATATGGGCAGATACACAATTATTGAAATTGTTTCTGATACCGGCGTTATAATTGTGTACGTTGGATTCGTGTTTGTCTGCATAGGAACATTCTGGCATTTTTGGTTTGAGCGTTTAACCAAAAAAAGATTCCAATAACTATTAAACAGCTCCACTTGCACGGCGACAATAATTTTTATGAATGCCTCATAATTCTTTTTACAGCCCCATCAGTTTTACCGGTCCCAATAGGCCGCAATGGAGTTTTGTCATATCTAATTTTTCGTACAGCGGGGCATAAGTTCCTTTGAAAACTTTGCGGGAACGAAGCTGCTTTAATTTTTCCGCGTCCCCGAATACAGAGCTTGCCAGCGTATTGAGTACATATATTTCAAGCAGATGTTTGCCTCTGTTCAGATTTCCCAGTGATATTTTAAAAGGGGAAAAAACACAGTTTCCAATTTTTTTGCCGTCAAGCTGAATCGCTGCCGCATATCGCAGTTCGCCGAGCGAAAGCATAGCCATTTCGCAGTCCTTGTCCCATAGAAATTCGCAGCTATATCGCATAAAGCCGGTAAAACCGCCAAAGCCAAGCTGACCCCAGTCCGGCAGTGGGGCGGTTAGATTTATTTTTTTTTCATCAGGCGTTTCCAATGTCCATTTTTCCATAAGAAGGTTTTCGGTAAAAGAGTCTGATTTTTTATTTGTCGAATCAAATCTGTTTTCCGTGTCGCATATAAAAAATCGCGATTGCGATGGCGCAAACTCCAGCGTTATCGGCGTGCCGGCAAGACAGTCGGTTAGAAATTCAATCTGCTCTGTGTCAGGGTTGATTTCAAGTATTTTCGCTTTTTTTGCACTTTCCATAGCAAGCTGTTTTACAGCGTTTGACTCATTCAGAAGCATAAAATATTGAAGACCCTGTTCAAGCATTACGGTTCGTATTGATATTCCCACATCGGCAAAGACGCTCTTTAGTATCCGTCCGTTTTTTTGTTTGCAGGCATCGACAATGGCCGGCAAATTGTTTTCCGGCAGTTTGAGTATGGCGTTTTTCTGTTTGAGCAACTCTAATTTTTGCATTATTGCAGAAGGCGCGATAATGTCCTGCGGCAAAATAACATAACTGTACGGCTTGTCAAATTTGTCATAAGCCATATCGTCTTTGATTGTCATCTCAACGATATCATTATCCCATACGTAATCGAATTCTATTTGATTATAGGCGAGTTTTTTCGCAATTTCTGTGGTTTGTTTGGCAATTTCCGCATCACCGTAATAATAATTTGACGTGCCGACATAAAGAGCGGCTTTCGGCAAGTCAACAGTTCCGGAATTCATCAGGCTTGCGACATTGCCGATTCGTTTGCAGAAGGTGGCTCCGAAATGTTTAATAATGGGATTAAAGTCCGAAAGTTCCGGGGGGTGGAAATAAAAAGATTTTTCTCTGTTGTAATTGCTTAACTTGCAAAAAAATGCGTTGACCCCGCGGATAATCTGGTGTTCGCACACATATCTCATCTGGTCGATATCGACACCGTGGCCATAAACAGCGAAAGATTCGCTCATTGCTCGCGGTTTGCCGAGAAGGGCAGCCCGCGAGCCGGAAAATCGCGGGAAATCAAAAAAATTCCCAAGTGTGGTATTATTGAATCCGCCGACGGTATCAACGCCGGGCATATCGGAAAAAGCCATATTTTTGAAATAGCATCCTCCATTCGAGAGAACTTCTTCGAGGCTGTTGTCGCCGATGGGGTGTCCTGTTGCGATTACCTTGTGTTCTTTGCACCACGATTGAACAGTACCGTAAAAAGTTTCGGCAAGCAGCGTTGTCCATACATCACGGTAGTCGGCCTGGGCTTTTTTAATGTCCGCCGGTCTGAATTTATCCGTAAAATTGCCGTCGTCCTGCAAATAGGTTATCATTATTGACGGAAGATATTGGGCGATGTCATATCCTTTTATTTTTTTAAAGCGTTCCACGAAATCTTCTGTCCAGGGGGTGCAGGTTGATACTTTTGGTTCGTCGTAAAAGAATCCTTTCAGAGTGTTTCCAAAAAACTCCGGCATCGCGCCCCAGTATCTTTGATGAATAAGTTTGACATATTGAGCGATAGCTTCCGGCTTGAGCATATCGACAGACCAAACGTCAAGGTCGTTGCAGACGTAAATATCGCACTGCTTTTCGCTGACAGCAGGGTCTGCAAATTCGCCATGAGAGCGTGTGCTGTGCTGCATACCGGACATATACTCCCAGCCGACAATCGTAATTCTCTTTCTGGTTTCCGTTTTTTTTACGGTTATTTGGTTTTTTGAATTTATGTCAATCGGCTCAAAAGAGTCGTCAATCGGGTTGCCGAATTTGTTGACTGAAAAAATACTTCCTGAAATGGCGCGTGGAGGAATGACAAAATTTGCGGTTTCTCCCGGTTCTACGACAAAATTCAGCAGCGTTTTTAAAGTTTTTGCTCTGTACGTGGGATTTTGGGTCAGTTTTCCGCCTGCCGGGCCGCTGCCGAACAGCCAGTCGTCCCATATCCATATATCAATATCCATTTGCTTTGCGCATTGTAAAATATAACGCACCGCATCGAGCCATTCATCGGACATAAAATCGTAAGGCAGGCATCCCCACGGCATTACCATAACTCCGCCATAGCCGGAATTTTTGAATGAGATGAGCTGGCGTTTTAATTCGTCTTTGTGCAGCGTATCATTCATCGCCCAGACTATAATCGGGCGATAGCTGAAGCTTTTTTTGGCGGGAAATAGTTTTTGAAAATCATATAAACTATTTAGAGTGAATTGTTTCATTTGTATTTGCTCCATTAGTCGGCTGTGCGGCTAAAAGTTTGTTCCAGGGGGAGTCCACTGGTAATCCTTTCCGCGGATTTGCCGGTGCAGATTATCCCAAAGCTCAATATCTTCTTCTTTTTCGAGAGCCAGTTCAAAAGGCTGGCCATCCGGAACAATTTTCAAAATATGACGATAATAACTTTCCGTATCCGGCCACATAAAGCGGTCGTGTACATCAACGCTGCGGCCTATTGACAAAGTAAGATTTCCCGAAGCTAACCTGCAAATTGCGGCAAGGTCATTTTCTTTGATTTGGCCGTTCAGAGCGCGAAAATTCGGGTCGCTTATTGTGCTTTGAATGGTCTTTTCCCAGTTGCCACAGGAATGTGCGCTGAACGCTCCCAATTCCTGGCCAATGCGGCGCAGATATGGAGCTTCAAATGCCTCGTACATTTCAAGTGAGATCAGGCTTCTTACTTCCGAACAGAAATCAAATCCGCCTCGTGCGCATCTAAGATGATGCGAACATAGATATCCGCCGGCGGCATCTCGTATAGCTCTGACCATTTGTATCAATACGTCTGTTATTTTATCCAGCAAATTATGTACGGCTTCAGGTTCGGTATAAAGCCATTCAAGCAGAGTTGTGGTGCCAAGTAAATAATTAGCAGTATCTATAGGGCCGGTCATTACGGGGTTGTGAAAAGGCAAAACTCCGTTTGTTGCGGCACGAGCGTATTGAATATATTCAACCGCTCTGTAATACAGACTTTTTTCAATGGGTAAAACATTTATGTTTTTGATGGTTTCTGGAACTGCCGGCAACGGGTGTATATGAAAATTGCCGCACGGCAGCAATTCCACTTTTGCGTCAAATATATCGCCTATTCCCTGTGATTCGCCGTGGACAAATCCCGGCACGTCGAGCGCATAGCAAAAATCGCCCGGTAACTGCATTTGGGCTGCGTTGCCATACAGATTTTCGGTAAGCCATTCCAGCCATTTTGGCGTCCAGTTTTGGGTGCGGTACGGTTTATCATCGAGTTCGATGCGATACTTGTTTTTCAGCCGCGCTACGCGTTCTGCGCTTGATGCGCAGCTTACCGCTATTTTCCCCGGCCAATGTTTTTGCCAGAGCATATCCCAGACCGGATTAGCGACTGCGGACGACTGTTCATCGACAAAGACAAGGCGGTCGTTTTCGATATGCACACGAGGCAGCGGGTATTGCTTGTTTGCAGACATCGTTTTCATTTTAAGTTTTTTTACGCTTTTTAAGAATTTATAGATGGAGGATATTCATTGCAAAGATAATGATTTCGCGGAACATCTTCATCAATGCGAGGAAAGCGTTCGACTGAATCAAGAAAGCTATTGTCGTTCCAATCATCAGAAACACTGCTGACTTCGCCGCTGACAGAATAGCGAATACCATCGATTTCGATTCCTGTGCCTTCTTCGCCCCAGAACTGATGTATCAGATATGGGGGGATATTAATACTTTGTCCGGGGGTAAGTCTTACAATTGTTCCAGCCGATAATTCCTGTATGACCCCGTCAATTTGCGCGGCAACCTTTCCTTCTGAACATTTGCCTTCCGGCGTAGCCTGGTACAATCGTATCAGGATATTTCCGCCGCCTCTGTTGATAATATCTTCCATTTTTGATTTGTGAAAATGCAGCGGAGGCGATTGATTAGGCGGGTCAAGGATAAATTTCTCGGCATAGACCTGCGTAAAACTATTGTTTTCCCTGCGATAGCCATTTCGAAGAGTAAATAAGGTTCGGCCTAATTTGTCGAATTGATTTTTGCCGAAATCCGTTACATCCCAGCCGAGCATAGCTTTCCTGATGCCATTGGCCTCATCTCCTTTGTTTTTCCAATCTTCCGGCTTCCAATAGGCAAATGGCGGCAGTTTGATGTTTAGCGCTCCGAATACTTTTTTTGCGATTTCTATACTCTTGTTGATTTCATACCTTTTCATTTTCTGTTAACCTTTCTGTCTATAAAAGAGCGTAATGGTTCTTTTGTAAAATTAAATTCTTATTTCACCAATGGCGTTTCATTGTATCTGGCTTCTGTTCACGGTATTATACATTGCTATAATATTTTCAACCGGTATATCCGGCCCGAGAATCTGGCTTCCAGCGAAAATATATCCGCCTTTTTTGGATAACGCGTCTATTATCTGTCTTGAATGCTTTTTGACATCTTCCACGGTTCCATAAGGCAATATCTGCTGCGTATCAATACCGCCGTGAAATACTATTTTGCCGCCGAATTTTTCGGCAAGAGCCTGGGGATTCATTCCTTTGGCGGTTATCTGTATCGGGTCGAGTATATCAACGCCCGCCTCTATGAGCGATGGGATAATACCGGATATTCCGCCGCAGGAGTGCATCATTACTTTTAATCCGAAACCGTGCGCAAGGGCTGTCAGCTTTTTGATATTTTCAAAGAAGAATTTGTGCCACATATCGGGGTTGAGCAGTAATCCATCCTGACTTCCGAAATCGTTTCCAAAAAACCAGATATCTATTTTGCCTTTGAGCTGCGAAAAATATTTTTCATTAAGTTCAAGATACATATCCCTCATTCGGTCAATCAGACATTTGATAAGGTTCGGATTGAGGGCGGTGTTTAGCAGGAAATTTTCAAATCCGCAAAGTCTGTAACTGTCTCCCATAATGCCTGTCCAAAGGCCACCGATGATTACGCGGTTCGCATTTTTTTGACATTCAGCCTGCAAAACGGAAAAATCAAAATCTTTCGCCTTTGGCCAGTTGTGATTTAGAATATCTTTTTCGGTCTGGGCGTTTTTAAGAGGATTTTCAACGGCTTCATCGACAGAAAATTTACTGTCGTAAGCTCCTCTCGTCCAGCGGATGCCCAGCGGGCAGGTTCTTTGTTTGTCAGTAATATCGAGCTTTGCGCCTTTGTAAAAAGGCATAAAGCCCTCGTTTTGCGAAATATCCCTGCCTGGCGAATAAAAGAAATCGCAACCGAGTTTGTCTAAAAGCTGCTGTTCGGTTTCACAGCTAAGATGCTTCCTCAATTTTT
>MHXU01000025.1:0-1096 GCA_001824555.1 Planctomycetes bacterium GWC2_45_44 | reverse complement strand
CCAGCTTAAATCGTTCTTTAGAAGTCATAATTTATCATCCTATTACATGAACCTGCACTAATCTTATGGCGTAATCACCGGGGTAGCGTTCAAGTTTTGAACCTGGGTCTTCCGTCTCCTTACAGCCGCAGCGTATTGTCACTTTTTTCGGATAGGTAGATATGGGCCCGTGGCCGACCGCAAAATGTACAGAATTTTCAAAAAATGCCAGCGGCATATTGTCATAAAATCCAAGGCTCAATTTTTTGAGAAGATCAAAATCGTCCTTGACGCTGCCGTGGGCAACGTAGTCATAGTTAAACGGTATCCCTGCATTTTTCCACGACTCAACCAAAAATGGTACTTTGGCCAGAATATGTATCCATACGCTTGGATGAATACCATTAAGATTATCAACACGCAGACGCTTTACAGTTTTGTTGTCAACATTGTCAATGCTTTCACCTTCGTCCCACCACTCAACGATATTATAGCCCCTTGCGACACATCCGCTTCCGATAACCGTAACGGCGGCTATGGGTCTGTCTTCGGTTATCGTTATGAAACCCGTGTCGGCTTTGAATTCTATGCCTTTGCAGACATCGATTTCATAAAAATCTCCTACTTCCAGATTCTCGTATATGAAGGGAGTCTGATAAGCGCGGATTTTAGTTGAAAACTCATCGGGCTTTCTGCTGAACGGCTTATACATTTTAAGCTGCTCTTCTGAAAATGTTTTGTAAAGAGGTAAATTCTCAATTGCCATGTAAATACTCCTTAAAAAGTTAATTTTAATGTTTAAAACTCAATTGCACCGTTGCCTGTCCTTTAAAGCCGTGAATACAGATTGTTTCGCGAACAGAATCATACTGTCCGCCTTCTACGGACACTGGTTTTTTCTCCAATGGATGCGGCAGGCGAATTTCAACAGATTCCGGTTTGCGTTTAGGGTCGCAGGTAATTTCTGCTTCGATTATTCCATTTTTCAGATTTGACATAACTGACAATGAAAAATTTCCAAAATGACTGGCAACATTTTTCAGTTCGATTTTTTTGCCGTCTTCAAGCCATATTCTGGGTACGCCGGGCAATAACTTCAGCGTCTGGCCGCGTTCCA
>MHXU01000024.1 GCA_001824555.1 Planctomycetes bacterium GWC2_45_44 | reverse complement strand
ATCGTATTTGTCGGCAGCGACTAATGGAAATCGTTATTGCAATGTCAAATCATTTGATGGCGAAATTATCAGTTATAACGTGTGCGGCAGCGGAAGAGAAACATTGGTATTCGTTCACGGCTGGAGCTGCGACAGCAGATATTGGCGTCAGCAGATGCCATATTTCGCAAAAAAATATCAGGTAGTTACAATTGACCTTGCAGGGCATGGGCATTCGAGCCAGAACAGAAAAATATATTCGCCGGAAAGTTTCGGGCATGACATAAAAGCGGTTGTCGAAGATGTTAATGCAAGAAAAGTAATCCTTATAGGCCATTCGATGGGCGGCGAGATAGTTGCCTGTGCGACAAGACTGATGCCTGAACGCATAATCGGGATTGTCGGTGTCGATACTCTGCAAAATGTCGAAGATACTATGGATAAAGAAGTATTTGCAAAAATGGTAGAAAGCTTTCAAAAGGACTTTAAAGGTGAAGTCGGGTCATTTGTCGAATCGATGCTTGGCAAAAATATAAAACCCGAATTGAAAAAATGGATCATTGACGATATGTCCAGTGCACCGCCTTATGTTGCTATAAGTGCATTTAAGGAATATGTTCCGAAATTTGAAAATAAAGGAATGGCAAATATTTTTAAGGATATCAGGTGTCCTATCCGCTGCGTTAATGCCGACCTTTGGCCGACTAACCCGGAAGCCAATCGGCGGTATATGTCGTCTTTTGATGTTGCGATAATGAAAGACTGTGGACATTTTGTTATGCTTGAAAAGCCGAAAGAGTTTAACAAATTGCTTGATAGTAGTATTAAAGAGATAATAAAAAAGGCGAAATGAGGAGAACCAAAATGGGACTTATAAATAAATTAGTTGAGTTTCTTGTCGGCAGGTCAAAAATTGAGCATAGCGTTCTGGCACGCACGATTGCGACTATTCTTGGCGCATCGTTTTTTATAGCGGCGTTTCCGGCGATTGTTTTTGGTCTCGGCAGGCTGCTTAACAAAACTTTGCTGCCGGGCGATGCGTCAATAATAATTTCGCTCGTCTGTTTTATTTTTGGCGTTCCGTGGATGCTGTCAGCGGTCTTTTGGCAGCTTCTTGTCGGCAGGGGAACGCCGGTGCCGATTGTGCCGACGAAGAAATTTTTGCAGAACGGGCCATATAAATATGTCCGCAATCCAATGATGCTCGGATTTTTTCTGTATGTTATGGGCTGGGCATTTTTTTTCAACAACGCTGGTGCATTTTTAACAGCAGCGGTTATAATCGTCCTGCTGCTTTTGGAACTTAAGTTTATCGAGGAGCCGGAGCTGACGAAACGTTTCGGCGATGCTTACAGGGAATACAAGAAAGAAATTCCTTTTCTGCTGCCGTGGCGGGTGAAAAAATAATTTTGGTCGTTATTGTCATCGCGGATTTTTCTGCGGAAAGGATTTTTTTAATGTTAGGTTTTTGGGCTTCGTTTGTTTTTATACTGCTTGCTGAAATGGGGGATAAGACCCAATTAGTCGCTCTTTCGTTCGCGACGAAGTATAAGCCGATGAAAGTCATAATCGGCATTACAATCGGCACGCTGCTCTGTCATTTGCTGTCGGTGGTAATAGGCAGGAATTTGAGCGTTATTATTCCGATGCATTATCTCAAACTTATTGTGGGGTTGTCTTTCGTTGGTTTCGGCTTATGGACGCTCAAGGGGGATACTTATGACGAAAAAGAGAACAAGAAAAGATTCGGCTTCGGTGCGGTGCTGACCGTTGCGATTGCTTTTTTTCTTGCTGAACTTGGCGACAAAACGCAGCTTGCGACCATTTCGCTGGCGGCGCAGTATAAATCATTTTGCGGCGTATGGCTTGGCTCTACTTTGGGAATGGTTCTTGCCGATGGGCTGGCTATTATAGTCGGTATGGTTATGGGCAAAAAGCTCCCCGAAAAAACAATAAAATATATTTCAGCGGGCATATTTATTATTTTCGGCATTATCATTACCGCTGAAGCTGTTATCAAATGGGGAAAGATGTAAAGCGTTATGAAAGTACATATTAAAACATTCGGTTGCCAAATGAACAAATTAGACAGCAATCTTGTTGCTAATTCATTCGCGCAGGCTGGTTTTGATTTAGTCGATTCGCCGATTGACGCTGATGTTGTGCTTGTCAACACCTGCTCTGTTCGTGGGCACGCCGAGGAGCGGGTTATGTCGCTGCTGGGGCATTTAAAGCATATTAAAAAAACTCGCAAAGAATTGGTTGTAGCCGTTTTTGGCTGTATGGCGCAAAGATGCAAAGACGCTCTGCTCAAACACGAGGTCGTTAATATCGTTTGCGGGCCTTTGCAGATACCAGAACTTGTCAATCTTGTAAATAATGCGCTCGACCACACAAAAAAACAGAAATCCGTAAGCGAAAACATCAGGCATAAACCTCTGCCGCAGGATTTGGTCGGCTTAGACGACTTTGAGCAGAATAATGATTCTGCAGAGAACAGTCTGCCCGCCCAGGCGTTTGTTCGCGTAATGCACGGCTGCGATAATTTCTGCTCCTATTGTGTTGTGCCTTATGTCCGCGGGCCGGAGGTCTCAAGGCCGCCTGAAAAAATTATCGAGCAGATAAAAAAACTTGCCGATACAGGCGCAAAACAAATTACGCTTTTGGGGCAAACGGTAAATTCATACAGTTATAACGGCGCTTCATTCGCCGATTTGCTGTACGATGTGAGTAAAATCGACGGCATCGAGTGGATTAAATTCGTTACCTGCTATCCGAAAAATTTTGACGAGAGAATTTTTCAGGCGATGGTTGATTTGCCTAAGGTCTGTCGGTATCTGCACATTCCTGCGCAGAGCGGCTCGGACAGGATTTTGAAAGCTATGAACAGGCATTATACCGCTGATGAATATCTGGCGATTTTGGACAGGGCAAGGCAAATCGTGCCTGACATCGCGATTGCGGGCGATTTTATAGTCGGCTTTTGCGGCGAAACGGATGAGGATTTTCAAAAGAGCGCAGAACTTATCCGAAAGGCTCAATACAAAAATAGTTTTATTTTTAAATACTCCACCCGACCCGGCACACGGGCTGATGAAAAATTAATTGACGATGTGCCGATGGAAATTAAAAAGCAGAGGAATATCGAACTGCTTGCCGTTCAGGAAAAGGTCAGCGAGGAATGGAATAAATCTTTTATCGGCAAAACAGTGAAAGTTTTGGTCGAGGGCGTTAGCAAAAAATCGCATCTTGATGGCGTTGACAATGAAAAACTTCCGCAGTTAATCGGCAGAACGGCAGGGGACTGCATAGTCGTTTTCGACGGTGCGGCAGATTTGGCGGGTGGGTTTGCCGATGTCAAAATCACCAGGGCAAGCGCACTTACGCTTTTTGGTCAGGCGGCAGATTAAGCCGATTTGTTTTTTTCAAGATTTTCTTCGGCTTCCGGCCGGCGAATATAAAACGGCACAAGACTGACAGGGTCGGAGAATTTTCCCTCGGTCGCCATTTTTGCGCCAACTCTGAAAACATTTCCAGCTCTCGGCGACCAATAGGAACTATCCAATATCTTTATGTTATCGGACTCAAACTTGTTTGCGTAGTAAAGCAAGCCCTCGCCTAAAAGCGAGATGGGTTTTTGGGGGTTATCAAATTGGCTTTTAAATTCTTCAGCGGTCATCATACAGTCCGATAATATTTTTTGCCATTGCCCGGCGTGTTTTTCAAATGCCGCGATGAAGAATTGGTTTCTCTTTGCGTCTATCACGGCGGCAATCCTATCTATATTAGTGTCGGAAACATTCAGAGCCATCGCATCGGTTGTGCTGACCGCAACAATTTTAGTTTGTGCGGCCAGAGCCAGCATTTTTGCCACAGCAACGGAGATTCTTATGCCCGTAAAACTGCCCGGACCTATGGAAATAAAGACCCGACCTATCTGTTTTGCCTGTCTGCCGGTCTTTTTTAAAAGTTCTGTTATTGTATCAAATAATTCCGCACTGTGCCTAAGCGGGGCGGAGAAAGTTCTCTCGTCCGATAAATCTTCTCCTGTTCCTATTGATACCGAGCCGAGCCGTCCGCTGGTTTCAATCCCGATTCCGAGAGCCGATGTGATATTTGCTGTTTTTTGCATAACCTTAGTATTTACAATATGTTGTGATTTTTAAAAATCTTTTCAGGATAATCTCTTTTTTTAGCTTTTACTTCAAAAATGAGTTTTAGCCGCAGGTAATTATTACCGATGATGATAGTGTAATTTCTTTGAAAAGCCAATTATAAAAGTTCGGAGTTGCTAAGTTGCTGCCCCTAAATAATTAGCTTGAAAAATTTTGGTTTTTGTGTTAAAATAGTCAAACTTAGCAACAGCCGTAAAGTTAGTAAGATGTGTCGAACCGAACAGTTAAGTAAATGGGGCATTCTACAGCGGCTGTTATTTTGTCCTTAGTGAACAGGAGTTACCAGTGTTAATGGGTATATCAAGAGCAAAGTTGTGTCTGTTTATTATTTTGGCGGCAATCATAATATATTTGCCCGTGGTTTCGTCTGTTTCCGCGGCAGAACAGGACAGCGCGAAAGTTCAGGCCTTGAGGCAGACGGGCAAACAGTTGCTCGATGTCGGCAGTGAACAATACCGAAGAGGCAAGTATGATACGGCAAGAGTAACCGTTAATAAGGCTGCGGTGTATAAAGAGTATCTTATCGCGTCCGATGCCGCCAAACTTGATGAACTGCTTGGCAAATTAAATTCACAGTCTCCCAAAACCGCTGTGGTTCCGCCTGTTGCGGGGACCACGCCGGTAACTCAATCATCGGCGCAGCCTGCCCAACCCACTCAGCCTGTTCAGCAGACCCCCGGAGTTGTCGTTTCCGAGCCGATTCAAATATCGACACAAACCAGCCAAAACGATGTCAACGTCAATGGCAGTAGTACCAATGTCAATAATCAGGGCATCGAATTTGTGCCAGTGGATTCCTGTGATGTTCAGCAGCCATCGTCGAATTTGCCGCCAGCGGTTTCTGTTCAAACGGATGTTAATGGGCAATTTATTATGCCTGCACCCACGCTCACGCCCACTCCTGAATCGGATATTGATGGCGCTGTTGATGAAAATACCGTTTCGCAACCCCAGCCCCTGACACCGGAGACTCCGGCATCGGGAATGGAAGACGCGAAGGAGAATTATATTGAAGTCATCAAGCAGAAACAGCGGATTCAGCAGAGCTACACCAAGTCGATAGTCAATGAAGCCGTTGCCAGGGCGAAGGAATACGCCGACAAAGAAGAATTTGCCAAAGCGAAAGACGAAATTTCCAACGCAACCAGCGTTGTCGAAAGAAACAAACTCCTGCTCGGCGAGACGGATTATTCGCAATACACGGCGACGCTTAGCCAGCTTTTGCAGGAAGTGAATACAAGGCAGACAGAGGTTGAGGCGGAAAAAGCCCAAAAGGCAAAAGATGAGGCGCAGGCTTCACAGGAAAAACTCCGAGCGCAGCAGGCCGCTGACAGACAGAAGAGAATACAAGACCTGCTGACGCACGCGGCTGAATATCAGGAGCAGCAGCGGTATCAGGAGGCGTTAGCGCAGGTTGAAACGCTTTTGGTGATTGACCCGACGAATCGGGAGGCTCTTAGGACACAGGCGACGCTTGAGGACATTATCAACCTTCGCAGACAGCTTGAAATTAAAAAAGAAATGGGCAAGGAAGAAGAGAAGCTGTTCGTGGACAATCAGGAATCTATGATTCCGCACGCCGGTCTGATGACCTATCCTAAGAATTGGCAGGACATAGCCGCTAAAAGAAAACCGAAAACTATAACGGGGCTTTCCGCCGCGGATGCTGCGGTTTATAAATTGCTTGAAACGCCGGTTGATTTGAGCAGTCTTACGCCTGATACGCCGTTTTCCGACGCGATTGAATTGATTAAAAATTCAGTTGAGCCTCCGCTGAAGATAGTCGTCCGCTGGAAAGACCTTGAAGAAAACGCCTATATCGAGCGCGATACGGTAATCAGTATGCAGGGACTAAGCGGCATTCCGGTCGGCAAGGGACTTAAGGAATTGCTTGATTCCGTTTCCGGCGGCGTTACGAAAATCGATTATGTTGTTGATGATGGAATTATAACGGTGGCGACGAAAGAATCGCTCCCAAATAAATTAGTTACCCACGCCTATGATATCACGGAACTTATCGGTACGCCGGCAAATTACAGCGCAGATTTGTCCACACAGGAAGATGCGCGTACCAGTCAGAGCACTAATACCACCAGCTCGGATCAGCTTGAGCAGGAACGCACTGATAATGCAGGCACTATAATTCAAATGATACAGGAAACCGTTGCTCCAAATACCTGGCTGATTAACGGCGGAGAGGGAACTATAAGTTCTCACGGCAACAGGCTTGTTATAAGCCAGACCCCGCAGGTTCACGAACAGATTCAGGAACTGCTCACGGTCGGCCTGCGAGAATCGCTCGGCCAGCAGGTCTCCATTGAGACAAGATTCCTGTTCGTAACCGAAAACTTCCTTGAGGATATCGGCCTTGATATGACTATAAATCTGCCTCATGGAATCGGCAGTTTCGGCAAGGGCGGGATTGTGTTTCAGCAGAATTCTTATGAATTTGCGGCGCCAAATGCCGGAGAAACCGGAGTCCCGGGAAGTCTGGCAGGCGGAAGCGCTGCGATTGCTTCTACCGGATTTGATTACGGCTCCGTTCTTGATGATTTGTCGTTATCATTTTTCTTGAGAGCTACGCAGGCTCACAGGGATGCCAAGATGCTGACCGCTCCGAGGGTTACTGTTCTTAGCGGCGAATCGGCGGCTATGAGGGTATCAAAGGAAACCGCTTATGTTTCGGATTATGATTTTCAGGATATAACCAGCAGTGGCGACAGTCAGCCGGTAAGAGTTATCGCTGACCCGACGACCGACACTGTTACAGGCGGCGTAGTGCTGAATGTTACGCCGACAATAAGCGCGGATAAGAAATATGTTATACTCGCAATAAGTACGAACTATACCAAAACCAACCTCACGACGTTTGATGTTTTCTCGCCCACGTCCGGCGACTCGTTCCCGATTAGTTTGCCTACTCTGGATGTTGCCGAAGTTCAGACCCGCGTGAGTGTGCCTGATCGCGGAACGCTACTAATAGGCGGCCAGAAACTCGGCGCAGAGATTAACAAGGAAGCCGGCGTGCCGGGCCTTTCAAAGACACCAATCATCGGCAGACTTTTCAGCAACAGAAGCAAAGTAAAAGACCAGGACATCCTGCTCGTATTGGTAAAGCCTACAATCATCCTGCAGGACGAAGCTGAAAGAGAATATTTCGCCCCATTGGAGTAATCGTAATCATTGGGATTTTTATAACGAAAAAAGCCGCCTTTAAAAGCGGCTTTTTTTGTGTCTGCTGCTGTCGATTATTCAAACTTCTGTTTGATTGCCTGATAGCCATAGTGTGCCATTAGATTATCAAGGATAATCATCGCGGTATAATTTTCCGCAACCGGCCAAACCCTCGCTACAATCGTCGGGTCGCGTCTTGTAATCGCGGCTAAACTCTTATTTTCAAGCGTGTATTTGTCAATCGTATGCTGCGGTTTATCTATTGTCGGGGTGCCTTTAACGGCTAACTTTATTACAATGTCCTGTCCGGTCGAAAGTCCGCCGGTGATTCCGCCGGCGTTGTTGGAATCGAAAATGACCTTGCCATTTTCTGCGTGCATCTGGTCGTTGCTTTGTGAGCCTGTCATATTTTTTACGCCGAAGCCCGCTCCGATTTCAACGCCTTTAACGGCGCCGATTCCGAGCATTTGGCCGAGTTCGGCATCTAATTTTTGGAAAACCGGCTCACCCAAACCAACTGGCGCGCCGCGGACAACTACTTCGACGATACCGCCTGCCGAGTCGCCGGTGGCGGAGATTTTATTGCAGGCTTTGACCATTTCCTCCGCTGTTTTTACGTCCGGGCAGTTAAGAATATGGTGAACGCCGTATTTTTCGGCAATCTCGGCGGCATTCATTTTTTTTGCTTTGTCGCGGATAGCGTCAATCTCGTTTTCAATCTGCGCAAAGACAGCCATTTTTTCAAGGAAACGCATTTCGCTCGTTATTCTGCCATTTACATAGATCTGCTGATAGAACGGGTCATAATCGCATCGCATTTTTTTGTAATTTTGTGAAGATTTTAGAGCTTGTGCGTAATCTACATTGCCAAGCCGGACAGAAGCTAATTCTCTTACAAAGCTGAAGACTTCTATGCCACATTTTTTCAAAACCTTTTTAGCGAGATAGCCTGCCGCGACGATTGTCGAGGTATATCTTCCGCTGAAGATGCCTGCGCCGATGGAATCGTCCGATGCGCCGTATTTTATAAACGACGCGTAGGAGGCGTGTCCCGGCCGGGGCGTGCGATTGGTATCCTGATACTGTTTTATATGGATAAAATGCCTGTCGAGATTGGGAATCAGAATTGTAAGAGGCGTGCCGTTGGTAAGGTTTTTGTTCCCTGCGTTTTCGACGGTATCAGCAGCGTTTATGCCTGTATAAATTATTGGCAAATCAGGCTCTTTACGCGGCGAACTCAATTCATCCGCGCCAGGCTTGCGAAGCAGCAAGTCGCCGTAAATTTCCTGCTCGGTTATTGCCATAGCGGGGGGCAGCCCCTGAACAACGGCTGTTAGGCCGTCCTGATACGACCCGCCGGCCACCGACACCTGAAACATTCTTCCAAAATGACAGCCTATCATTTCATAATCCTTTTAATTTAACCGTGTCTGATATACACTATTTGTAAAAAATTTCAAACTTTTCCCAAAAATCAGGAAATGATTTGCCGACGCATTTTTCATTGTCGATTCGCTGATTCCCCACGACAAGGCCTGCCGCCGCGAAACTCATAGCGATTCGATGGTCATTGTGCGGGTCGATTACCGCTCCCTTTGCCCCTGCGGAATTGCCGATGACGGTTAAACTGTCGTCATCGCAAAATGCTTTTATTCCCATTTTGTTCAATTCCTCCGCCACAACTGCCAATCTGTCGCATTCCTTATGCCGCAAATGGCCGATATTCGTAAATTTGCTTTTGCCCTTTGCGAACCCCGCCGCCACAGCAATTGGTGGAACTAAATCTGGGATATTGCTCATATCCTGTTCGATTGATTTTAATTCGCCGCCTGCCAGCAGGATTGAATTTTCGGAGTATTCAACTTTGCAGCCCATTTTTGCCAGCAAATCGACAAAGGCTTTATCCCCCTGTTTGCTGTCCTTTTGCAGGCCTTTGATATTTATTTGTGCTTTGCAAATCGCCGCCGCCAAAAAGAAAAACGATGCGCTGCTGTGGTCGCCTTCTATTGTAATTTCTCTGCCGAGGTATTTTTGCCTGCCGGGTACGATGATTTTTTTGTAATTTTTGTTTTCCGCTTTGCCGCCGAATTTCGCCATCATATCAACGCTTATATCGAAGTATGGCCGCTCGGTCATTTCGTCAACGCATTCGATAACGCAATCGCTCTTCGCCAGAGCCGCGGAAATTACCAATGCGCTGAAATACTGCGAAGTTCGCTGTCCATGCATTTTCGCCGTGCCGCCATTTATGCCTCCGCCGTGAATTTTTACAGGCACACAGCCTTCGTTTTTCAGATAATCTATTTTGCAGCCCAACTGCCGCAGACCGCTTACAAGTTCGTCAACAGGCCGTTCCTGAATCCTTGCCGAGCCCGTCAGGATTACAGGTTTGTCGCAAAGGCAGGCAGCGGCTGTCAGGAAATTCATTGTTACGCCGGACTCGCCGACGTTTAATTCGCTGCCGAGGGGAGAAAACTTTCCGCTGCCGCCATTAACGAAAATCTGTCCGTTCTTTATCTCAACGCCGATGCCGAGCCGTCGCAGACAGCCAATCATATTTTGCTGGTCGTCAGCCAGCAGGGGATTATTGATTATAGTTTGTCCTTCAGCCAGACCCGCGATAGCTAAAGCCCTTAGCGTATGCGCCTTTGACGGCGGAGCGGTAAATTCAATATTTAAGTTTTTTATTTTGCCAATATTTTTCATTTCGTTTTCTTTGTGCCTATGCGTCTATTTTTAATTCAAGCAGTTTTTTCATCACATCATAGAGGCTGCCTGTATATCCCTTTGTGCCGAAGGCATCGTGCAGCTTTTTATAGAGTTTGTAAAGTTGGGCATAAACCTTTTGATTTTTCGGATTCGGCTTATAAGTTTTCGCTTTCACGCCGCACATTGCTTTTTGTGCCATTGCGAAATTATCATATCCGCCCGCCTTTTTGCCGGCGACAACCGCCGCTGCGATTGCTGAACCGAGTGCACAGCTTTGTGATGAACGCGAAACCTTCATTGTTCTGCCGGTTACGTCCGCGTAAATCTGCATAAGCATTGAATTTTTTTCGGCGATTCCGCCGCAGTTGACAACCTCATTTATTTTAACGCCGAATTCCTCGAAACGATTGATAATCGTCAAAGCTCCGAACGCCGTCGCTTCAATCAATGCTCTGTAAATTTCTTCGGGCTTTGTGTGCAGCGTCTGGCCGATGAGCAGACCGGCCAGTCTTTGGTCAACCAGTACCGTTCGGTTGCCGTTGTTCCAATCCAATGCCAAAAGACCTGATTGAGCCGGTTTAAGAGCCGCCGCCTTTTTGGTCAATTCTTCGTGTGAGCCTGCCGTCTTTCCGCCCGGCTGAATATAATCGACATACCAGTTGAATATATCCCCGACCGCCGATTGACCTGCCTCAAGCCCCCAATGATTCGGCAATACCGAGCCATCGACGATTCCGCAGATTCCCGGTATGTCTCTGAATTTGCCTTTGTTAGGACTTACGATAATATCGCAGGCGCTTGTGCCGATAATTTTTACAAGCGTGCCGTATTTAATTCCGCTTCCGACCGCGCCCAAATGTGCGTCAAACGCTCCGACAGCGATTGGGATTCCCTCCGGCAAGCCGAGTTTTTTTGCCCACTGCCTGCATAGTCCGCCGGCAGCAGTATCGACAGCGTATGTTTTTTTATAAAGTCTGTCGCGAAAATCGCCGAGTTTCGGATTCAGTTTGCTCAAAAAACTTTTTGCCGGCAAACCGCCCCAACTCTTATTGAACATTGCTTTATGGCCTGCCGCGCATCTGCATCGCTTGAGATTTTCAGGTTTTGTGTCTCCGACCAAAACCGCCGGTATATAATCGGCGCATTCGACCCAACTGTAGGCGGCATCGAAAACTTTTTTGTCAACATTCAGGCAGTGCAGAATTTTGCTGAAGAACCATTCCGATGAATATGTTCCGCCGCATTTGGCAAGATATTCCGGGTGCGTTTTTTTCGCGAGTTCGGTAATTTGTGCAGCTTCCTTATATGATGTATGGTCTTTCCACAGCCAGGCCATTGCGTTTGGATTGTTTTTGAACTTCGGCGAAAAAGCCAAAGGCGTTCCATTTTTATCAACCGGTATCGGTGTCGAGCCGGTGGTGTCAACGCCGATGCCGATAACTTTTTCCAGCGAGAATTTTTTATCTGTTTTTGCCGCCTGCTTTAAAGCCGCTTTAACCGTGCTTTCAATCGCCTTTATATAGTCTGCCGGATTTTGTCTTGCGACATTAGCGTCTTTCGCGTCGAGAATTATCCCTGCCTTGCCTGTCGGGTAGCCGAATATCGACGTTCCGATTTCATTGCCGTTTGCGACATTGACAACAACGCATCTTGCCGAATTTGTTCCGTAATCCAATCCGATTGTGTACATCAATTTTCATTTCCTTATATTTATTTTAATAATCCAAACACTCTTAACCAGTACTCCGTTTCGCTTTCGGATATGCCGAGATATTTTGCCGGCGGTTCGGTTTTCTTTTTCGCCTTTTTGTCAATAATTTTGAGCATTTCAAGCCAGAAATCAATCGAATTTACCGCTGTTGCCTTTCTTCGATTGGCCGCGGCTTTGATTCTTCTGTCGCTGCTGACGACCGTCATACTTCTCGGTGCCGAATTTATCAGCACAAGTTTTTCAATCACATCGTCCGCCTCTTTGTTTCTGCCGGAGAAAACAACTTCAAGGTTTGCCAAATTGTTAAAAATGGATTTGTCTCTCGGTCCGATACCGTCAAAAATAATCGCCCCTCTGCTTTTTGTTATAGTCAAATACCTGCTTATAATATGGCAGATTTGGGCATCCGTAACGCCGGCCATTTCCTCCGACAGATTCTGAACAGCCCGCAGCAAGTTATAACCATCAACGAGCAGCACGTTAATTTTCCCGTGAGGAAAATCTAATTTCGCCGCCGACGATTGTATATTCGACTTTGCCTTTGACATTCCAGCCATCATAAGGACAATTTTTGCTCTTTGAGCGGAATTTATTCACGTCAATTTTATATTCAAAATTCGGGTCGATAACCGTAATATCTGCCTGTTTGCCTTTGCCGAGCGTTCCCTTGTCGATGCTGATAATTTTCGCAGGCTGGTAAGTCATCATCGCGATTAACTGCGGCCAATCAATAACCTTCGGCTCAATCAGAGCCTTAATATACAGGCTCAATGCACACTCAAGACTTGCGATTCCAAACGGAGCGGCCAAAAATTCCAGCTCCTTTTCGCTTTTCAGATGCGGCGCGTGGTCGGAGGCCAGAGCATCGATAACGCCGTCTTTGACTGCCTGTTTTAACGCCGCGATATCCGCTTCTGTCCGCAGCGGGGGGTTGACTTTATAATTCGTATCGTAATCGCAGCACGCATCATCGGTCAAAAGCAGATGATGAGGCGAAACTTCGCAGCTTACCGGCAATCCCTCGGCCTTTGCCTGTCTGATAATCTCCACCGAACGAGCTGTGGAAATATGCTGAACGTGATAACGCATTTTCGTCTTGCGAACAAGCTGAACATCGCGCCAAATCATCATTTCTTCCGCCAGTGGGTCAATCCCCGGCACTCCGAGAACCGTCGAATTGTAGCCCGCGTTCATTACTCCCGCGCCCGCCAAAGAATTATCCTGACAGTGCTGACTGACCACGACATTTTTCAGCATCGAAGCGTACTTCAATGCCTTGAGCATCATTGCCGCGTTTTGCACGCCGTTGCCGTCGTCCGTGAACCCGACCGCGCCTGCCTGCGCCATAAATCCCATCTCGGCCAACTGCTCGCCCGCGCGTCCCTGCGTAATCGCTCCCATCACATAAACGTGCGTCTTTCGAGCCTGTCTGCCCATTCTGTGAACATATTCGACGCTTGTATCGTTATCTATCGGGGGGTCTGTATTCGGCATACACACGACCGAACTGAACCCGCCCGCCACGGCCGCGGCCGAGCCGGACGCGATTGTTTCTTCTTCCTCGTCGCCGGGCTGACGGAAGTGGACGTGAATATCAATCAGTCCGGGTAAAACGAATTTACCCGCTGCGTCGATTACGATATCAGCCTGCGTTTTGACGTTTCCGACCTCCGCGATTTTGCCATCAATAGCCAGAACATCAGCCTTGCCGTTTATTTTATTCGCAGGATCAATTACAGTGCCATTTTTTATTAAGATATTTTTTGCCATTTAATTTAAAACTCAAAATTAAAAATTTAAAATTATTTTTTGACCATCGCTCCCTGATTAACAAGGAACAGAACCGCCATTCGCACAGCCAGGCCGTTTTGCACCTGCTGCAAAATCACACTGTTTGGCCCGTCAGCCACTTCGCTTTCGATTTCAAGTCCTCTGTTAATCGGCCCCGGATGCATAACGAGAATATCTTTTTTCGCTTTTTGCATTCGCTCGACCGTCAGTCCGAAATTGTGCGAATACTCTTTTACGGATGGGAACGGGTTCGCCCCCATTCGCTCAAATTGTATCCGCAGCATATTTATCACATCGACCTGCCCGATAACATCGTCCAGCGAATAGCTCACTTTGACAGGCAGTTGTTCGATTTTTGCGGGCATAAGCGTCGGCGGGCCGACGAGAATCACTTCGGCTCCCAGTTTTGTAAGGGCGTATATGTTGCTCCTTGCCACCCTCGAATGCGCTATATCGCCGACAATCGCCACTTTAAGGCCTTGGAGCGAGTGTTTCATTTTTCTTATCGTATAAACGTCTAACAATCCCTGTGTCGGATGTTCACAATAGCCGTCGCCGGCGTTGACAACACAGGCGTTGATATTTCTGCTCAAGAATTTCGGCGCGCCGCCTGCGCTGTGCCTGATTACGACGATGTCAATTCCCATCGCCTCAAGATTTTTAGCTGTATCAAGCAGTGTTTCGCCTTTGCTTACGCTGCTGGATTTTTTTGTGAATTCCACTACGTCCGCGCTCAAGCGGTTTGCCGCCAGCGTAAAACTGGTTCGCGTTCTTGTGCTGTCCTCGAAGAAAAGATTGACGACTACCTTGCCGCGAAGAACAGGGGCTTTTTTCACGCTCCTTGTGCTGATTTCTTCAAAGCCCGCAGCCGTGTCGAGAATATGCTCGATTTCTTCTCTGCTCAATTCCCGCAGGCCAATCAGATGTTTGTGTTTCCAGATAAATTCTTTTTTCTTCAAATTTTACTTCCGTTAAAATTTTATTAAAAAAAAACCGCCGGCAAAACCGACGGTTCAATCCGTTATAATGGCAACTTCGTCTTTGCCGTCCGACTCGATAAAATTCACCTGCACGGATTTCCCCGCAGGCAGATTGATTTTTATTCCCGCAAAATCCGACTGTATCGGAAACTCCCGTCCGGTTCTTTCCACAAGCACCGCCAGCCGAATCGCCTCCGGCCTGCCCAAATCTATCAGCGCATCCATCGCAGCCCGCGTGCTTCTGCCGGTGTGCAGAACATCGTCAACCAATATGATAATTTTGCCGTTGATGTCAAACTCGATTTCCGTGCTTCTGACAAAAGGCTGCGAACTGCCGTGCGGGTCGTTCAGGTCGTCTCTATACAAGGTTATGTCGAGCGTACCGCAGGGAATCTCGGATTTGAGCTTTTTCGACAGCAATTCGGTGAGCCGTTTGGCAAGAATTTCTCCTCTGCTGCGAATACCGACGACTGCTATTTTGTCGCCATTTTTGACCTGCGAACATATCGCTTTGACCAAATCAGCAGTGCAATCAGCGATTTTATCGGAGTTTAGAAGGATTTCCATAGCCAAAACCAATTATTTAATACCTGTTAGTTCGCAGGAGTATATCAACTCGCCGGCGGTTTGGCAAGTAGTAGTTTTGTCGCCTTAAGTATTTGCCGATAAAGGAGTAGTAATTAAAATATACAGTCTGGTAAAATTAGGCAAGATATGCTATAATAATGTCGTATATTTTCAAAAATTCAGAGCCGCGACAGTAATGGAGCGGTCATTTGCTTCTTTTGGGATTTTTTTGAAGAACTATCTTTTCGCCATTTTGTTATTTGTTATCTCGGCTTGTCCGCTGTTTGCCGTCGAGCCTTTTGCACTCGACATTGCAGGCGTTTATAAAATCGGCCAACTCGACCCAAACCTTACAGGCAAAGGCGTGGACATCGGCCTTGTCTGTCGAAGTGATACCTACACCGGCCAAACACCCCGCAACGACTATCGCCCAGACATTTCGCACAATTGCTTCAAAGGCCTGAAAATCAAATTCCACGATTACGACCCATCAACCGCGGGCGTTTCAGCCCATTCGACCGCGATTGCCTCAATTCTTACAGGAATGTATTCCGATGCGAACCTGCCCGGCGTTGGCAATTTCGATTATGAGGGCGCCTGCCCCGATGCGAAATTGGACGTTTATGAATTTCGTCAGTTCCTTTCCGAATACGTTTTCGCAGGCAACTGGCCGGGTGCTGACTTATACACAATGAGCCTCGGCTGGGCGGTAGAAGATTGGTGGTCAAGAGGCATAGACAGAATGGTCGAGCAGTTCGGTCTGCTCGTCATCGCCTCAATCGGGAACGGAACTGATGCCCGCGATTTGCCGTTATATCCCGCCGCTGGCGCAAACGTACTCGCCGTAGGCGTAGCAGATTCAAACGGCTCGTTAAAAGATTTTAATTCGCCCATTCCCAGCCGCTCAACGGCAGGGCCGACCCTCGATGGCAGATGCAAACCCGACATAATCGCGCCGGGCAATTGCCTCGTCGCCGTCGCAGGCAAAAAAAATGACTTCGCCGCGACAGGCGACTATTCAAGTTTTGCTGCCCCCGTAGTTGCTTCCGTTACCGCTCTGTTGATTCAAAAAGCAAACACCCAGCCGGAACTTTCCCTCGCGGTATCTCCGGTTTTTAGTAATTGCGTTTTGAAATCGATTCTTATGACTTCCGCCCAAAAGCTGCCAGGCTGGCACAAAGGCTTCGATTCTGCAAACGATGATTCCGAATATCCGCTCGATTTACGGCAGGGTGCTGGAATGGTTGATGGCTTGTCCGCTTACAATCTTTTGCTTGCGGGTATGCAAATGGATGGCAATGTCCCGCCGGCAGGGTGGTCTATAGATATAATCGAGCCGAATTACGCTGCCGAGAGAGTTTATCAATTCAAAACGCCCAAAACAGAAAACCAGGCCGTTGCCGCTACTCTTATCTGGAACAGACCTTATGGCAGAGATTATCCCTTTGAGCCTTTATGGCAGAACCTTGCTGATTTTCAGCTTGAGTTGTGGAGAATTGATGAGCAGGGGAGTCAGACTCTTGTTGATGTAAGCGACAGCCCCGTTGACAATGTCGAGCATATTTATTTTATAGCCAAGCCGAATACGGAATATAGATTTGTTATTTCACATAGTTTGAATTCTGAATTACCGCAAATCTTCACCCCTTACGCAATCTCCTGGCAAACAAAATAATCAGCAGCTTTCATTTACTCAAAACAGCGATGGCCTTTTTTGTTTTAATGCCATTGCGAATCCATACGGCAGCAATCTTGTAATTAGAGTTGCGGATGTTGAATGAGCCATAATCGACGATGGAAAATGACTCTAAAAGCGGTCAAACCCGCAAACCAAAAACATAACAAACTGGATTCCCGCCTGCGCGGGAATGACAAGTTGTATTTGGCACTCGGCTAAAATGTTACACAAATTGTATTTTTTTTAATGTAACTAAGTCATTTTAAAGATTCCCATTTATAAGATACCAGACGAGAATACAGAATACAGTAGTCAGTAGACAGTAGAAGCAGTATTCGTTTGGTAAGGTTAGACGGCTTTTGGCCGCCGGCCTCCAACGTCGCCACTGGACGATTCTGCCAAAGATTCCGCGTGGACAGCAAAGCTGTCCACCCTACCGGCTTTCTTACGCAGACACAACTACTCAACACCAACATCCTGTCGGAGTGAGAGAAAGTTCCGCACATCCGTGTACGAAAGACCCCTGATTTGTATGCCGCTGTGGGTCTTGGCGGCTCTGGTGATAGAATGAAGGCAGTTATCAGAACTCAGTTATCGGTTTTCAATTACCATGCAACTGACCTCAAGCTGATTCGTTTTTCAATGCCCGGCTTCTATTGCAGAAAAATTGGTTTCCTTTCTTTTTTAAAAAGAGGGGCAAAAGCACTAAGGCACACAGGCACAGAGCGAAATTGCGGCTCTATCTTATGGGAATAACTTGCGCGTTTCTGGCGAAAATTGGCTGAAATTTTTTGAGGGCGGTTTTGTAAGTGGTTGTGATATATGGATATAAATTTTTTAATTTTTTTTAGGCGCGCAAGTTTTTGCTTGCGCGTTTGGCCGATTTCAGAAACTCAGTTATCGGTTATCAGTTATCAGAATAGGAGTGAAAAGTTGGGGAATCGGCAAGGCCGATGGATTTAAAAAAAACCGCGTGGGCTAATAGCCCACACTACAAAACTGGATTCCCGCTTGCGCGGGAATGACAAGTCGTATCTGACATTTGGCTAAAGTATTACCAATTTTTAGAGATACCATTATTTCTTCGGCAGTTCGATAATAAATTCCGTACCTTTGCCGGGCTGCGACTGGACTGTTATGCTTCCATTGTGCGCTTCGATAATTTCTATGCAAAATGCCAGGCCTAATCCCGAACCTGTTCTGCCGGCGGGGGAGTCAACAGTTTTCGTTGTGAAAAATGGTCTGAATATTTTTTCGAGATTTTCCTGCTCTATTCCGCAGCCGGTGTCGGCAACTCTGACTTCAATTTCATCGCTGCCTGCCGCTGCCTTTAGCGACAATGTTCCGCCGATTGGCTTCATCGCTTCAATCGCGTTAAGAGCTAAATTCATTATTACCTGCTGAAACTGCACAGGCACAACATCAATCGACATATCTTCAGGAATATCAAGCAGGAGTTTAATTTTGTCTTTGCTCAAGTCCCTTCCGATGCAGGAAAAAACTTCATTCACAAGATTCAGCAGTCGGCATTTGCGAACCTCGGCGGTTTCGCCGTTGACCATCGCCATTATGCTTTCAAGGATTTCGGATGCCCTTGCGCTGTTTTTAATCGTCTTCTGGAGAGCCTTTGTGGTAAGCTCCTTATCATCGGGATTATTAAGAGCGACCTGGGCGTAATTGCCAAGTGGCATAAGGATATTATTGATTTCGTGAGCGACAATGGCTGAAACCTTACCCAGATTCGCCATGGCCTGCAGCTTGGTCAATTTTGCCTTAAGTGCTTTGTTTTGCAGGTCTTGAAATTTGACCTGCTTGTTCAGGGACTTGCGTTTCTCAATTAATTCCGGCAAAGCAAAACTCCACAGATTAAAAAAACACTTTCAAATTCAGCCATAATGGGATAGAATTACAGCACTTTATTTATCGACATTTGGGGACTATTTCCTTGAATACGGAGAACGGAACATAATGACAAAAACCGCTGCAAAGCTTAAAAAGGATGTTGGGCAGGAACAGAAGGCCGCGACAATACTTATTGTTGACGACAACGAGCAGAATCTCGAACTTCTCTCTGCTTATCTGGAAGACCTCGCCTGTAATACCATTCCTGCAAAAGACGGCTTAGAGGCTCTCGAAATAGTAAAAAAAACAATCCCGGATTTGATTCTGCTCGATGTAATGATGCCAAAAATGAGCGGCTTTGAAGTTTGCAGAAGAATCAAAGGCAATCCCGCCACCGCTGCCGTGCCGATTATTATGGTAACGGCGTTGAGCGAAATCGGCGACATCGAACGCGCCATCGACTCCGGTACCGATGATTTTTTGAGCAAGCCGATAAACAAATTAGAGCTTATTACCCGCGTAAAAACTATGCTCAAACTCAAACATCTTACCGACCAGCTCGAAAGAACTTTGGTCTATTTGAGCGAAATAGAAAAACACGCAAAATAGTTTGTTTGGGAACTTTACTATGGCCTGGTCAAAAGCATCTCCGGAAGAATTGCTCAACTTCATCGAGCAGGATCATCATAGAATAAGAGAAAAAATGTCCGAGCTGCAAACGTTGCTTGAGCAATTGACAGGGCGGTACAGCGATACGATAAACAGTATGCTCAACGCTCTGCGTGAATTTTTGCCGGCTTTCAAAATAGGAATGGAAAAACATTTCGCCAGCGAAGAACAAATACTGATTCCTTATATCCGCCAAATGGACGAGTTTAACAGGGGCGCGGGGGCAAAACCGGAATTTCATCGCAGCAGTATAAAAAATCCAATCAGCCTGCTGGAAGCTGAACACGACCAGACCGAAAATGTTATGTTTAAAAATATTCATACCATAGTCAGCGGTTATCATTCGCCGAGCGGTTCAGGCGATTCTCTGACCGCATTTTTAGACGGAATGAAGGAACTCAAAATCGCCGTTAGTGAACATATTCATATCGAAAATACCGTGCTGTTTCCTTTGGCCATAGATTTGGAACTTCGGCTGATGCACAAAAAGCAGTAGAGATTTGTCCTTCTTTTAATCGAAAAACGCTTGCGCATTTGGCCGATTTGGAGCTGTTTTTGTAACTTTTCGAGCCAAACGCGCAAGTTCCCGAACGTAAAGTTACAAAAAAATGACAAAATTTTGTAACTTTTTGCAAAATTTTGCAAAATTTCGTTAAAAAATTGAAATTTTTGACGCAGATTTCGCAAATTTTCGCAGATTTTTTGTTGTTTTTGAGCAGTTTTGATGAGGTTTTGTAAAAAATGAAAAATGAATAGTGAATAATGAATAATTATGGATGCTGTATTTTATTTTTTTTGGCGGGTTGAAAAAACCGTTGCAATTTCAAGATAGTTTTGGTACGTTATCGGCGGATTAGTGAGAATTTTAAGGAGCGGGAATCTTGAGAGTGTTTGTGCATATCAGCATATTATCGGCAGTAATAATTCTCTGTTTGTTTTCATCAGTGTTTGCATATTCAGGCGGAAGCGGAGAACCAAATTCTCCGTATCAGATTGGCACAGTTTCTGATTGGCAGCAATTGATGAGTACATCAGCAGATTGGACGAAGTATTTCATTATGACAGCCGATGTTAATTTATACGGCGTTACACTAACACCGGTTGGTAACTCCACCACCAACTTTACTGGTGTCTTTGACGGCAATGGTCATATCATTCATAATGCAGTCATCAATCAGCCAAGTAGCAGTACTATCGGCTTGTTTGGCTATGTCAGCTCCCGTGGCAAAATCCGAAATTTAGGTGTAGAGAATGTCAATATAACCGGCAACTCCCAAGTCGGCGGTTTGGTGGGGAATAATAATTATGAGTCTTCAATAACCGCCTGCTATGCAATCGGTTCAGTTAGTGGAACAAACTATGTCGGCGGCTTGGTGGGGAATAATTCTGGTACAATAACCGCTTGCTATGCGACCAGTTCTGTCAGTGGAACAAACTATGTCGGCGGTCTGGTGGGATGTGAGGCGAATAACGGTACGCTAAGTGTCTGCTATGCAACTGGTTCGGTCAGCGGAACAGGCGACTATGTCGGTGGGCTGGTTGGGGCTAATTGGAATTCTATAATATTCTATTGTTACTGGGATACGCAGACTTCAGGACAGCCAAGAAGTCACATCGGCGGAGTAGGACTTCCTACGGCAACAATGCAGGGTTCAGAAATTTATCTGCGGGCATTTTGGGATTTTAAGGGTGAAATCAAAAACGGTGTAAATGATACTTGGGCGATGCCGCAAGGCGGAGGCTATCCGGTTCTTGCGTGGCAGCTTGGTGATTCACCTGTAAGTAATGATGAAATGAGTAATGCGATTGCTGTTACGGTGGGTTCGACAGTTTCGGGTACATCAATCGGGGCGACCGGATTGGATATAACCCGAAACAGCTACAACGACTCGGCGGATGTATGGTATTATTTTGACTGTGCCAGCACGGGCAAATATACCATTACCGTAGAACCAGAGAATTTTAACAGTACCGTGGCGGTTTTCGATGGGACACAAACAGAGATAGTGTTTAATGATGATTTCTTTGGCGAAAAGTCTGTCGTAATCTTAAATGCCGCTACCGGACAGCGATATTATATAAGGGTGGCTGGTTACAACAGCCAGACTGGCAATTTTACTCTTGCCGCTAAGCAGGGAGCAATACATGCGATTCAGGGCGACTTGAATTATGACGGCGTGGTCAATCTGGTGGATTTTTCGATTTTTGCGGAGAACTGGATGATTGAATAATGAACAATGAATAATGAATAATGAATAATTATGGAATCGCCTATCGGCGACAGGAACTTTTTTATGTTTCACCACCCATTCGACTACGCTCACCACAGGTCGCAGGAATGACACGAAACTGCATGGGCAGAAGCCCACCTTACAAAACGAAACGGACCCCGGCAAAGTATTGCCGGGGCTAACCACGAAAAGAAAACAGATAGTCGAAAATTGAAATTTGCGTTTGCGATTTGGTTCGCCAATGCTTCCTTCGCAGCAGTTAAGATATGGCAGTATAGCATCTTTGATTATAGGTGTTTCAGCTACGATTATTGCCGGCTTTGTAGAACGGCTTGGCACAATTTTTGACATAGCGCAAAGCGTGCTTGGTTTATTTTCATGCCCGCTCTTAACGTGCGTTTTTCTTGCAATGTTTAAGGCAAAAACACATCAGATTATAATAATAGCTATTGTTTCCGGGCTTATAAGTGGTATATTGGTTATTAATTCGCCATTACCAAGCTTACTTGTTGCGCCGGCTACTTTCGTTACAAGTTTATTTATAGCTTTAGTTGTTGGTAAAATTTTTTGTTGAAAAAATGCAACAGTAGAGTAAATTGTTGAAAAAAAATCTATTCGACATAATAGGAACGTAATATGCTTAGACTTGGTGTTATAGGTATGTCGGAAGGCAACGGCCATCCGTATTCTTGGTCGGCTATTGTTAACGGCCAGTATAATGAAAAAGAAATGGCCAATTGCGGCTATGCTGGCATTCCCGTCTATTTGGCAGCCAACCGCGACACGCTTGGCATTGAAGGTGCAAAGGTAACCTGTGTCTGGGCGCAGGAACGAAAGATTGCGGAGCATATCGCAAAAGCAAGTTTAATAGATACGGTTGTCGATAAGCTTGAAGATATGATTGGCAAGGTCGATGCGGTAATGCTGACTCGCGACGACCCAGAAAATCACGTTGCAATGGCAAAGCCGTTCCTTGATGCCGATGTGCCGCTTTTTATTGACAAGCCGCTTGCGATAACGACAAATGACCTTGACTATTTTAAGCAGCAGGCTTCAAAAGGCAAATTGCTTATGTCCTGCTCATCAATGCGATATGCGACGGAGAGCCAATCGGTAAAAACAGAGATGGCGGCTCTTGGCAAGGTTGAACTTGCCACAGCAGTAGGCAAAAAAGATTGGACTAAATATGGTGTGCATATGCTGGAAGGCCTTTTTGCTCTGCTTGATGACCCAAAGGCAGTAAGCGTTCGGCATATTAGTTCATCGCATAAGGACATAGTATATATTGAGTTTGAAACAGGCGTTCTTGCGACAGTGCATTTATTCTACGATATCACGCCGACGTTCCAGATTTCAGTTTTTGGCCAAACGGGCTGGCGATTGCTCGAATATAAAAACTGGTATGCAATGTTCCGCAATAACATTATTGAATTTGTACGTTCTGTTCAGCAGGGCAAAAGCAGACTTGAGTTTGCTAAAACAGAAAACATCATTCGCACGCTTATTGCAGGCAAAGAAAGCCTCGAGCAGGGCGGCAAAACGATTTTATTAAAATAAGGAATAAAGATATGCAGATGCGTTCAAGCAGAGTGTTAAAGAAGCTACGTTCCGGCCAGGTTGCCAGTTGCATTAAAATAAATCTCGCAGATCCTCGTGTCGTGGAAATTGCCGCGATGTGCGGTTTTGACTGCGTATGGCTCGATATGGAGCATGTCCCTACCGACTGGCAGACGATTGAAAATCAGATTCGCGCCGCCAAGATTCACGATTGCGATGCGATGGTACGCGTTGCAAGAGGCTCATACAGCTCACATATCCAGCCATTAGAAGCTGATGCTTCAGGTATTATGGTGCCTCATGTTATGAGTCTTGAAGATGCCAAAAAAGTTGTCTGGCAGACGCGTTTTTATCCGGTAGGCCGAAGGGCTGTAGATGGCGGCAATGCCGATGGCGCCTATTGTATGGTCGATTTTCAGGAATATATAAAGACTGCCAACGAGCAGCGTTTTGTGGTGGTGCAAATCGAAGACCCCGAACCGCTCAATGAACTTGAGGCGATATGTGAACTTCCGGGCATTGATATGATATTCTTTGGCCCCGGCGATTTCAGTCAGGGCATAGGCACGCCGGGCAAATGGGATAATCCTCTGATTGCCCAGACCCGCAAGCGAATTGCCGAAGTCGCGAATAAAAAAGGTAAATTTGCAGGCACAGTCGGCGGAGTGGGCAATTTGCAGGAACTTATTGATATGGGATATCGCTTTGTTAGTGCCGGCGCCGATGTGGTTGGCCTTTCAACATATTTTAATCCCATCGTGGCTGCATTTAATAAATCATCACAGCCTCAAACACAATCGCAGAGTATTTACGGTAAGGACAAATAATATGCACGTTAAAGAATTATTGAGCTTGAAAAACAAGGTATGCCTCATAACCGGCGGAGAAGGCAAGTATGGCCGATGTATCACAGAGGCCCTTGCCGAAGCGGATGCCAAAGTTATTACAGCTTCACCGTTTGTTGATGATGCTAATAAGGTGATAGGTGAGATGATAAAACATGGTCTTGATATTACCGCAATGTATGTTGACCAGGCTGATCATACCTCTGTACTTAAACTTAAAGATGAAATTAAGGCAAAATTCGGCAGACTTGATGTTTTTGTCAATAACGCTGTCCTGCGTCCGATGAAAACTTACACATCGCCGATTGAGCAGTTCACCGAATCCATGCGGGTCAATGCGACCGGTATGTTTGATATTACCCGCGAGATGGCCGACCTGATTGCACAGTCAGGCGGCGGCTCGATAGTTAATATCTGTTCGATGATGGGCATGTTCGGCCCTGATCTGACCAACTACGAAGGTACTGATATGGGAAATCCTCCTCCGGATTATTTCTTCCACAAAGGCGGCATGTTTACTATGACGCGATATCTGTGCCGTGTACTTGCGGATAAGAAAGTCCGTGTCAACTCCATCAGCCCCGGCGGAATTTTCGCTAATCAACCAGAACAGTTCCTTAAGAATTACACGAAAAAAGTTCCAGTTGGCCGAATGGCGAATAACGATGATATTAAAGGTACTGTAGTCTTCCTTGCGTCGCAGGCCAGCGCCTACATCAATGGTGAAAACATCCTCATGGACGGCGGCATGCATGCATAATTTTTAAAAGTGCGTGGCATGTTCGTATCCTGCATAGATACCTATGGTATGCGGCGTTGATGATGCGGTCATGGCGACGAGAGTAGCGTTTGCGGCGATAAAGTCTGTCGCTGAACATAGAGTTGTAAAATTATCAGAGATATAGAAAGAACTATGAAAAAAATTAAAATTGGCTTTGTGGGTGCAGGCTGGATGGGTTCAGTTCAGTTGAAGAGGCTTACTGAACGTAATGATGTAGAAGTAGTTGCGTTATTTGAAAAGAATGCTGAACGTGGAAAAGAAGTCTTAAGAACCTGAACTTTGTTTAAGCTGTGATGCAAAGAAGTTCTCTGGGCTGGCAACTGACATCCCAGATTTTGAGCGAAGGTTTCTTCGGCAGTCT
>MHXU01000023.1:3610-11124 GCA_001824555.1 Planctomycetes bacterium GWC2_45_44 | reverse complement strand
CAAAAAAAACGAGCAGTTGTGCCCGGTGAAGAAACACTAACTGCTCGCAGGAGGAGGAAGAAGAAGATTACATATTCAGTTTTATATACTACATAATCGGCTGATTGTTCATAATTTCATTAAAAATTCTATCATATAATTCATAAATAAAAAAGTATTTTCCAATTTTTTCGCAAAATCCTCGCCAAAATAGACAATTTATCGCTGGACAAAACCGCACGAGTATTGTATAGTCTTATAGCAAAAGAAGTTATAATACAAAAGAATTTAATGTTAAATTAGCTAAAAACCCGAAATAATAGGGGTATAAGCCGGTATTTTATAACAAAAAACCTGTTAAAATTATATTAAAGACAGAAAATATTTTATTATTTAAAAGATTTTTATGGCAGCGGAAAAGAAAACAACAGACATAGACGCATCGCCGATTGAGACGGTCGAGCCTATCGGCAAGCGGATTCTCATCCGTAAGGACGAGGACAAAAAAGAGACAAAGGGTGGAATCAAACTGCCCGACAACATTGAAATTCCCACCATAACAGGCAGAATAGTCGCGGTCTCCGCTGAAGTGGAAAATATGCCCGAACTTCCGCTAAAGAAATACGACAAGGTGCTTTTCAATCCCAAAGGAGCGATTCCCGTCGATTTCGAGGGCGACAATCGCCTGTTCGTAGTCGAAGTCGAAAACATCGTCGCGGTATTCAGAAAATCGTGAACGCCGCTTAATCTTCCTGCGGTTTGGGGCTGTTTGGTTCGTTATTATCTTCGACGACAACAGCGGCAGGCTGTCGCATTTCGACTTTTTTACGCAGCGACATTGAATTTATAAACAGCATAACGCCAACCACCGTTAAAAGAAATGTCATACCTGTCGCCGATGCCGCGATGCCGGTAATCGCGAAGCCTTTGCCTTTTACAGTTCCGCCGGATTTGCCTATTTTGTTCATCGCCGCCATACCAAGAATCAGGCCGACCATCCACACGATAAAAGCTATAGAGCCGAAGACAAGACTAATAATCCACGCGACAAGAACAAGCGAATCGAAAACAAGGCCGAATATCGACGTAACGACAAAGATGCCGAATATTGAAAATCCGGTGATGCCGAGAATCGTCGAAGTTATCGCCCTGCCGCTTGTCCGCGTCGGCGTTGTACGAATGAACACTCCGCCGCACTCCTGACACATCGTCGCGTTTTCAAGATTATCAAATCCACATTTTGGGCAATGCATAAAAGCCTCCGTAAAAAAATAAAATATCAAAATGCAAAAATCAAAATTAAAGATGTCATCGCAACTCTGCTGCGATTCCGCAATTTTTATTTTTTATTTTTGATATCGCGTATTCTACCGCAATTAGTCCGACAAAACAACAACTGATTATTTGGCCAAAAATTCTTTTATTTCCGTAAGCAGATTTATCGCCTGAATGGGGGTTAAATTGTTGACATCGAGACTCTTTAGACGCTCCAAAACGTCTTTTTGCTTCTGGTCAAAAAGCGAAGCAATGTCGGTTTCTTTTGTCCTTTGTTTGGTTAATTTTTCGCCGCCAGCCTCTTTTTGGAACGTATTTTCCAAATCATCGAGGATTTCCCTGCTGCGTTCGGTGATGGATTTGGGGATTCCGGCAAGTTTGGCAACGTGTATGCCGTAGCTTTTGTCCGTTCCGCCGGGTACGATTTTGTGCAGAAAAACGACCTCGTCCATCCACTCGCGTACCGCCACATTGCAATTTTTAACATTCACCAGCAATCCCGCCAAAGCGGTCAATTCGTGATAGTGCGTTGCGAAAAGAGTTCTGCATTTTATTTTGTTTGCGATATGTTCGGTAATCGCCCATGCCAGCGACAGCCCATCGTAAGTGCTTGTGCCTCTGCCGACTTCGTCGAGAATGACAAGCGATTTTTCCGTTGCGTTGTTGATGATGTTGGCTGTCTCGGTCATCTCAACCATAAAAGTTGACTGACCTCTGATTAGCTCGTCGGATGCGCCGACACGAGTGAAAATTCTGTCAGCGATTCCGATTGTCGCCTGCTTTGCGGGGATGAAACTGCCCGTCTGCGCAAGCAAAACCAGCAGAGCGGTCTGTCTTATATATGTGCTTTTGCCGCTCATATTAGGGCCGGTGATAATCGCTACATCGCCGCCGCTGCCGCCGCCAAGTTCGACATCATTCGGGACAAATTCATTTGCGAGCATCTCGGCAAGTACCGGATGTTTGCCGTCAATGATTGTCAATTCCATGCCGCCAGTAATTTTCGGCCTGATATAATTTCTCGCCGCGGCAAGAGAGCCAAGCCCGCAAAGACAATCGCACGCGGCGATAACATCGGCAAGAGCCATAATCCTGTCGATACAGTCTGCGCATTGTTTGCGAACCTGTTCAAAAATCCGCTGCTCAAGTTCCAAACTCTTTTCGCCTGCGGTTAAAATCTTCTCCTCATATTTTTTCAGCTCATCTGTGATATACCGCTCGGCGTTTTTAACCGTCTGCTTGCGAACATAATCAGCGGGCGTTTTATTCGCGTTTGAATGATTGATTTCAATATAATAGCCGAAAACATTATTGAAGCCGATTTTCAGATTCGCAATGCCCGTGCGTTCGATTTCCTTTTGCTGATATTGAGCCAGAAATGTCCGCGCGTCTTTTGAAATGCCGCGAAGCTCGTCAAGCTCTGCGTTAAAACCGGCCTTTATCACCCCGCCGTCGCGCAAATGAGTCGGACTTTCAGGCTCAATCGCCGATTCGAGAACTGCCGCCAACTCCGGCATTCCATCGCACCGGCCGGTAAGTTTAACAAAAATTTCCGATTTAAAATCGGCAAGTATTTTTTTAATCGGCTCGGTCTTTTTTAAACTCTGCAAAAGAGCGAACAAATCTCGCGGCCCCGCACGCAGTGTACTTACACGACCGACAATTCTTTCAAGGTCTGCGTAATTTTTTAATATCCCACGAAGCTGTTCAAGTGCGGATTTCTTTTCGAGCAGTTCTTCAATCGCATCCTGCCTCTGCACAATCGCCCCGACATCGAACAGCGGCATACAAAGCCAATAACGAAACATCCTCGCGCCCATACCCGTGAGCGTTTTATCAACGCTCTCGACAAGCGAACCTTTTTGCGTCCCCGCCCGAATCGTCGAAAGAACCTCCAGACTTCGCAGTGTTGTCTGGTCAATTTGCAGAAATTTTTTCTGCTCAACGATTTTTATATTCGTGATATGCCCCAGCGCGGTCTTCTGCGTTTCCTTGAGATATTCAATTATCGCTCCTGCCGAACTGATAACGGGACTATCGTCTTTTATGCCGAAACCTTCGAGCGTCTTTACGCCGAAATGCTCCAAAAGCCTCTTTTGCGCATCATAAGGCTCGAAATACCACGCAGGCCGAAATGTTATCACCGCCCCTGCCAACTGCTCAACCTGTGTCGCGAGTTTTTTTACTTCCGCGCCGAAAAGTTCGCCGCGAGTCTCCGGCAAAACACATTCAGCCGGCGCGATTCGCAAAATCTCATCAACGACCGCGCTTTCAGGAACAACGCGAGAGAAAAAATGCCCAGTCGAAATATCTACCCAGCTAATCGCGGCATTTTTTGAATTCAAACTCACCGCGCAGAGAAAATTATCGAGCTTTTCATCGAGCAGATTATCGTCAGTCAGCGTTCCGGGCGTAATGATTCGCACGACATCGCGTTTCACAACGCCTTTGGCCTGTTTGGGGTCTTCGACCTGTTCGCAGACGGCGACTCGATACCCCGCCTTAATCATTTTTTTCAGATACGCGTCAATCGCGTGATATGGCACGCCTGCAAGCGGAACAGGATTTTCGCCTTTGCTTCTGCTTGTCAGCGTCAGCCCGCAGACCTGCGAGCAGATTTGAGCGTCCTTGTAAAACGTTTCGTAAAAATCGCCCATTCGAAAAAACAGTATGCAGTCCGGGTGCAGTTGTTTGTAATGATGAAACTGCTTCATCGCCGGCGTTATTTTGTCCTGCTGGATTGTCATAGACCGGCATTATACCCTAAAATCGCCTTTTAACAACTCTGTAATCAGTTGCTCAACTTGCTGTTTTGTATCTGCGGAAACAACCTGCTCTAATATCATCCTCTGCCTGTCGGTGAAGCAGACGGTTTTTTTGATGTCTAAATCAGCAACGCCAAGCTTCAGCTCTATTGCCGCGATGAGTTCCCGTACTCCCCTGCCGGTCTTTGCGCTGATATTCAAACCTTCAATTGATACATCACCCGCCAAATCGCATTTATTATAAACCACAAGTTTTTCTAATGACTCGGTTAGCCCTGCCATCACTATGGCAGGGTTCACTCCATCCACAACAAGCAAAACCAAATCGGCATTTTCAATCAATCCCCTTGACAACGCCTGCGACTGCGCATCAATTGTATTTTTGGTAATTAAATTTTCGTCAACCCCTGCGGTATCAAAAAATTCCGCCACGATTTTTTTTAGTTTTATTTTAGCGTTTAGCCAGTCCCTTGTCGTGCCTGCGATATCGCTTACAAGAGCCTTTTCTCTGCCGCAAAGGTAATTAAATAATGTGCTTTTGCCGCTGTTTGGCGCTCCCGCTATAACGATTTTCGCACCATTTATAAAATAATTTGCGATTTTACTATCAGCAAGAACCTGTTTGGCCTGTTTTTTAATAGCCTCAATATCGCCGATTTTAAGCCAGCTATTGGCCAAAGCGTAAAGACCCGCCTTTGTTTGTTCAGCGATTATTTTCGCGCCGTCAAGCGTCGCCGCCTCCGCCCCGGCAATTTCAGCTTCGAGCGCGATGGCATTATCGCCGAATTTTTCTCTGCCTATAAAAATCATCATCTCGTTCGGCTCGACAATTTGGGCATTATGCTTTTGCAGCAGAGCGAGAATGTTCTCGACGATTAGCGGGTTGCCGTGGCAGTTTATACTGAAGCTGTTTTCGCCTTCACAGCCGATTACAACCTCGTCGATGATTCTTTGGGAATCGGTTATTGTTCCGTATAAAATTTTCCCCGCCGAAAAATCAGAATTGTTTTTCCCCGCTGGCTTGAAAATTATTTTTAAAATTTCCTCTGCCCCGCCGCCTGCAACTTGTATGCTCGAAATCGCCGCCGCTGTCCTTGCGGTCATCAGAGCCGCGAATGTAAATGAGCGGTCTTTCAAATTACGATTTTTCCTCAACATACTTCTTATATGTCAGCACAATACCCTTAACAGCCAAATCGGTAACAAACGAATCGGCGAAATCGCAGCCGTCTTTGATAACAGCCATACCCCCGCCGGTCATCACCGTCTGCGGCCATGTGCCGATATGCTCGGAATAGAGCCTTGTAATCGTCTCAAGAGCGCCTATCGCCGAGTAGTACAGGCCGTTGTTTATCGCTTCGTTTGTATTCCTGCCGAATGGCTTTTTAGGCGTTTGAACTTTTTCCAATTTCGGCAGAGCCGGAGCGAATCTGTTCAGAGCATCTGCACTGGCCTCAAAGCCCGGCAGAATCGTCCCGCCGAGAAACACGCCCTTTTCGCTGACAAGGTCTATCGTTACCGCCGTGCCGAAATCCGCGACAACGACCGCATTTTCGACGACGCTGTAAGCGGCAAAAGCGCACATTATTCGGTCAACGCCGACTTTCCGGGGTTCATCGACATCAAGCTCCATCGGCAGCGGAACATTTTTGCCGATTCCGATTTCAAGAATTTTCTCATTTAACTGTTCTTTGAAAATCTGCCTGACGTTTTCAGTCCATTCCGATTTAACGCTTGCGACGACGATTACGCCGTCGCGTTTGGTTTTATCTTTAGCCGATTTGGAAACTGGGATTTTCTCCCAGAATTTCTTGAAAATCTCCGCAAGTTTCGCCAAATCACTTCCAGACGTTTTTTCGAGCCCGCTCTCAATATCATCGAGAAAAAGAGCCGTCGTTATATTCGTATTTCCTATGTCTATAGCTATAATATTCATTTCTAACCTTTCTATTGTCAGGAACTTATCGTAAAACGGCCAAATAATCAATCACAAAAGCATTTCAGCCGCAGCTGACTACTGGCTACTTTCTACCCCCTCCACCCTGCCTCCTTCACTTCTTTGCTTCCTTTTTCTGACATCTGATTTTCATTTTTTGATTATACCCCGACTGTTAATTGACGAAGTTACAGCAATGGGATTAACGGGGGCGGAAAGTGAGTTTTTGTATGAAAAACGTTGATTTTGATTCGAGTCGTGATGTAGTGATTGAGCAAACCGCACAAATGATGTTTGATAACATCGGCAGTTCCGATATTGTCCTGGCGGTTCTGGGCAGGGACGGCAGTTGTACGTCCAGCAGGCCGGAGGTTTTTGCCAAAGTCTTTGCCAATCAAGGACTTCTGCGCGACCTTTGCAGCAAAATTGACGACGGCTGCGAGCATTTGATTTCGAGAATCGATGATTGTTTGATTATCGGGTCTTCGCTTTTATCGGGCGTGAACCCCATCGGTTATGTAATAATGCTTCTGCCGGGCTACAGCCCTGAAAAATCGTTTGAATACCTCGATTTCATTGAAATTATAATGGAGCAATTCTCACTGCTTGCGGGAGTGGTTGAGCAGAATCAGCATTTGGCGGGCTTAAGCCGAGCGGCACAGGCCGATAACTTTGTGGGTGTTTTAGCGGGCGTAAATTAAGTTGAATTTCCGATAAAGACTGTTAGTATAAACCTTATGGGAAATAGGCTTACGAAAAAGCATCGCGGCTTTACACTCGTGGAATTGCTGGTTGTAATCGCAATCATCGCATCGCTTATGTCTGTTTTGCTGCCGGCTCTCGGCCGAGCAAGGCAGGCGGCGCAAAAAATCACCTGTCTTAACAACCTCAAACAGCTTGGCCTTTCGACGATAATTTACGCTCAATCTTATAAATACTACCCTCTCTGTGTGCCGGCAGATGACAGTAAAAGCTGGTCTGGATTTTTGGCCGGCGGGGCAAAATCAAATGGTCAAATGCTCGGCGTGCCTGTTTCGCTGTGGCCATTTCACAAGACAGCGGCTCTTTACAAGTGTCCTGTTTCGTCCAAAGCCGGGTACGATATAAGCTACTGCTATAACTGGCGAAGCGGAAGAAAATTAGCCGGCGGTGAATCGCTTGCTTTGGCTACTGTCGTGCCATCGGGCGTGTCGTCTGGACATGACGAGCCGGACAAATTTAGATTGCTGTCGCCGGAAAAAGTCAAACAGCCGGCGAATTATGTTTTGCTGTACGACCAGCCTGTTAAGCCCGATAGTCTCGTCGCGACAGGTTCTAACAGATATGATTTTTACAAAGATATCGACCCTGATGATTACGATGGTGATGAAGATGGGCAAGGGAGATTGTGGACATACGGCCCGCCGGAGAGCGGCGCATTTGGCCCACATACGGCCGGCCACGATATACTTTTTGCCGATGGCCATGTCAAATGGTTTAAAGAGTGGTCTGATTCATCAATGAGCAGAAAGCCCGATTAGGGGATAGAAAAGGAGTGAAAAACTAAAAGTGAAAAGTGA
>MHXU01000023.1:0-3596 GCA_001824555.1 Planctomycetes bacterium GWC2_45_44 | reverse complement strand
AAAAGTGAAAAATTATGGAATCGCCGATGGCGATGAATTTTTACAACGTAAAATAAAGACTTATGGCAATAGTTGCGCGCAAGTTTTCGGCCAAATGCGCAAGTTTTTTGCAAATTTTGTAAAATTTCTTCAAAAAATTGAAAGTTTTGACGCAGATTTCGCAGATTTTCACAGATTTTTTGTTGTTTTTTATCAATTTTGGTGGGTTTTTGAGAAAAACAGAAACGCAGTTATCAGCCGCAACGGGCGACGGCACGGCGGGTCAGTTATAGGTTATCAGGAATAAGTTTTGACAAAGAGATACGTTTGATAGAGAATGCTGAAAAACTTAGTTTTGGAACAGGAAAGGAAGGATTAAAGAGTTATCCATATTATGATCGCAATCAATGAAAAAATCAGGCTGGCAAAGCCTTTTCTTAAATGGGCAGGTGGAAAGACACAGCTTTTAGGTGAAATTGAAAATCGTCTGCCAAATGGTTTTTCAACGGGACAATTTATAACTTATGTAGAGCCTTTTGTTGGCGGCGGTGCAGCGTTTTTTTATATCGCACAAAATTATCCTGAGATAAAAAAGTTCTATCTTTATGATGTCAACAGCGACCTTGTTAATTGCTATAATGCAGTCAAATCAAAAGTTAAATCACTTATCAAATCTCTTGATGAAATTGAGTCAAGCTTTCTGTCATTGAATCAAGAAAACAGAAAGAAGTTTTATCTGGATATTCGCAAACAATTCAATCATGAGAAAATAAATAATGGCGGGGTTGAAGTTGCCGCAAAACTAATTTTCCTTAACAAAACATGCTTTAATGGTCTTTACAGAGTGAACAGTAAAAATGAATTTAATGTGCCTTTCGGTGATTATAAAAACCCGAAAATTTGCGACAGGGAAAACCTTTTAGCTGTTTCGGAAATTTTGCAACTGGCTGAAATAGTTTGCGGTGATTTTATAAAAAGCAAAAAATATATAAATAATAAAACATTTGTGTATTTGGACCCGCCATACAGACCTTTAAACGCAACGGCAAGTTTTACTTCATATTCTAAAGACAGTTTTTCAGAGCAAGACCAAATCAGACTTGCTGATTTTTGCAGAGAAATTGAAAGAAAGGGCGCGAAATTTCTTTTGAGTAATTCTGACCCCAAAAATGAAAACAAGAACGACCATTTTTTTGAGAATATTTTTAAAGGGTTTGATATTTGCAGGGTTAAAGCAAGTCGCATGATCAATTGCAAGGCGATAGGACGCGGGCAGATAAGCGAACTCCTGATAACAAATTAGAAAGCAAACATTCAGATGGAAAGACAAGAAGCGGTCGAGAGGATTCAAAAACTCGTTGGACAAGATTTGCGAAAAATGGCAGACACATATGAGGTTACGGTTTTTCGTAATGGCAAAAAAAATAAAGGCTGGGCAGGCCATGTAATAGAAAGATATTTAGGACTGCCTATCAATTCTTCGCAATCTCCTAATTTTGGGTCTTGGGAATTAAAATCTATACCACTTAAATACTTAAGAAATGGGAATCTCACTGTAAAAGAAACAATGGCAATCACTATGATTGACCCATATAACGTAGAGCATACTGAATTTGAGAACAGCCACTTGTTGGCTAAATTGAAAAAGGCTGTTATTGTTGCCCGTATCTGGCTTGAGAAAGAAGAAAAAATTTCTATCTTATATAAAGTAGCAACATTTGATTTGGGCAATGAAGAACTCTACGAGCAAGTAAAAAAAGATTATAATACTGTTCGAGATACAATAATAAATAAAGGATTTAGGTCATTAACCGGCCATATGGGGGTGTATATTCAACCTCGAACAAAAGGGGCTGGTCATGGGAGTATATCCAGAGCGTTTTATGCCAGACCTAACTTTCTTAAAAAGTTTGTATTCCCAGAGTTTCATGTGCCTGAATGAGTGAAACTAAAGGTATAGATTATTCGCCAGAATTTACGACTGTCTGGTCGTTCCCCGAAAGAGGTAATTGGGCAACACATAATCCCAAATATCGAGGCAATTTTGCTCCACAAATCGCAAGAAATATCATCGAGATGTATTCGCAGAAAGACGACACTGTTCTCGATCCAATGGTTGGTGGCGGAACAACTTTAATTGAATGCAAACTCCTTTGTCGAAATGGCATCGGTATTGACATAAATCCGCAGGCAATTGAAATCACAAAAGAAGCATTGAAATTTAATCATCACCCCAAAACAGAACAGACGGTCAAGATCGGCGATGCGAGAAAATTGTCCCCCATAAAAGATGATAGCATAGATTTAATTTTAACCCATCCGCCATATATGAATATCATAAAGTATTCTGACGGCAATATCGCCGAAGACCTTTCAAATATAAGCAGTCTGCCAAAATTCTGCGATGAAATTGAAATAATTGCAAAAGAACTTTACAGGGTATTAAAGCCGGACAGATTTTGTGCAATACTTATTGGCGATACTCGTAAAAGCAGGCACTTTGTACCAATTGCGTTTAATGTAATGCAACGATTTTTGAAAATTGGTTTTGTTTTAAAAGAAGACATAATAAAGGTTCAGCACAACTGTTCATCTACAGGTCGATGGAAAAACAAAGCAATAGAAAGCAAGTTTTATCTGATAATGCACGAACATTTGTTTATTTTTCGTAAAACGAAGACAGATGAAGATTTAGGAGCAATAAAATATTCAAGAATAACAAAATTGGAAGAGGAAAAGTGATTTTGTTTTGAAATGGAGAATAAGAATGGCGAAAAAGGAAAAGCATAAGGCAAGGGCGATTATAACAGGGTATCTTGAAAGTATTTCGGCTAAAGTTTTTAAAGATGATTACTACAAAAATGCCGTAACAAAAATGATTAAAGGGTGTCAGGGGGTATATGCGCTTTATAAAAATGATTCGCTTTATTATGTCGGTCTGGCAATAGAGTTTAAAAGAAGAATTAAACAACATTTAAAAGATAAGCACGCAGGCAAATGGAATAAATTCAGCTTGTTCATCATAAGAAAAGAGGAACATATTAAAGAGCTTGAATCTTTGATAGTCCATGTCGCAAAGCCAAAAGGCAATGGCCAAAGCGGCAAATTCAAGGATGCTGAAAATCTACTGCCTGAACTGAATCGTACAGTTGATGGACTTTATTATGAATATAAAGCCAAAATGTTTGGGGATGGCACTAAAACAAAGAAAAAACAAACAGCAAGAATAGCGAAAAAATCAATCGCTAAAAATAAAAGACCTTTATATGGATTGTTGAAAGACTGGCAAAGACTTTATGTAGCGTATAAAGGGAAAGACTATAAGGCAATGGTAAGGCCTAATGGCGTTATTGAGGTGTTTCCGAGCAGAGAAAGATTTGATAGTCCATCGATGGCGGGTATAAAAATTATAAAGAAAAAAACTATCAACGGCTGGAAGTTTTGGAAGTATAAAAATAAAAACGGTGAACTTGTTTATATTGATGAATTAAGAAAAAAAACCGTGTAAATGAGATTGCTTCGCTGCGCTCGGAATGATTTTATGAAAGCGTGTGTCTCCTCTTGCGGTTAGAATGCCGCAGAGAAAAACTTTATTCAGCGACTACAAGTCGCGGAAA
>MHXU01000022.1:16857-17400 GCA_001824555.1 Planctomycetes bacterium GWC2_45_44 | reverse complement strand
CCCTTTACTCCCGTTATGCCGTCGTGCACGGCCGGGTCCAGGGAATAGAGGCTTATGTTGACATTTTCGAGCCTGATCTTTTTCAGTTTGCCTATGATTTCCGGTTTAAGCAAGGTTCCGTTTGTTATAAGAGTTATCTGATATCCGAGCGACGAAGCCTTGGAGAGGAGCTTTTCAAGGTCGGGCCTTAAGAAGATCTCCCCTCCTGAAAACGCGACGCTCATGGCCCCCGCCTCTCTTGCATCCTTAAGGAGGCGGGTAATTTGAGCCGTTTTCATCTCCCCCGGGGGGTCCTTGAGACTCGCGCAATGGACGCACCGCAGGTTGCATCTTGATGTCAGCTCTATTAAAAACGACATGGGGGCGAGCTTGTCCCTGAATTTTGCGATAAGCTCTTCGTAACTGACTGTTTTCATTTATCCTATTATCCCGTCATCAATGTTTTTTTACCGGTATAATGGCGTTTGAGGGGCAAAATTCGTAGCAAATCATGCAAGCCCTGCACTTTTCCTCCGAGATGCCGTATATACCCGCTTTATCGCG
>MHXU01000022.1:0-16804 GCA_001824555.1 Planctomycetes bacterium GWC2_45_44 | reverse complement strand
TGCCGCAGGATAGTCCGTTTTTGTTTGGATTATAACAGCTATGCGTCAGCGAATAATCAACGCCGAGCCGAGTGCCGGTTTTTATTATTTGAGCCTTGGTCATTTTGATTATGGGTGTATGGATTTTGTATCTGCCTTTTTTCTCGATGACCGCGGCTGTGGCAAGGTTTGCCATTTTTTCAAATGCTTTGATGTATTCGCTCCGACAATCTGGATAGCCGCTGTAATCGGCGGCGTTGACACCTATGAAAATATCGAACGCTCCGACAGCCTCGGCGATTGCCAGCGCAAAACTCAAGAAAATCGTGTTTCTGGCAGGGACGTATGTAATGGGTATTTTTTTGGGGTCGATAGACCGACCTAATGGGACTTTTATCGTTTTGTCAGTCAGCGCCGAGTTAAAAAAAACACCCGGGTCGATAGTGATAATTTTATGTTTTCTGACCGCGAAAGACCTCGCGACTTTTTTCGCACTGCGTAACTCTATGCTGTGTCGCTGGTTATAGCTGAAGCTGACGGCGACACATTCGAAGCCTTTGCTTTTTGCTATTGCCGCTGTAGTGGCTGAATCCAGCCCTCCGCTAAGCAGAATTATCGCTTTTTTAGCTTTTTTTATCATAAATACTCCACTTGCCATTAGTCAGGGTTTATATTATAGTAATAACCAGCAGATTTTTAACAAAAAAACAGGGCATATTATGAACGAACCCAAAATTGAACTTTTTGACAACCCAAAACCGCAGCGGGATTATGTTATAAAAATCGACTGTCCGGAGTTCACCAGCGTCTGTCCGAAGACAGGCCAGCCGGACTTCGGAACTATCACAATCGAATACTGCCCAGCCCAAAAGTGCATCGAGCTGAAAAGCCTCAAGTACTATATGCAGAGTTTCAGAAATAAGGGTATTTTTTATGAGGCTCTCACGAATGAGATTCTCGATGAACTGTCAGCAGAATCAAAACCGAAATGGATGAAGATTACCTCGAAGTTCACGCCTCGCGGCGGAATCACAACCGAAGTTGTGGCCGAGTACAAAAAATAAAGGAGATGGCGAAATGGCTATTACATTTGTCTGCGAATGCTGCAAAAAGAAAATTAATGCGCCTGATGAGGCCGGCGGCAAGTGGGGCAAATGTCCCAGTTGCGGTTTTAAGTGTTATATACCCCTGCCGCCCGTTGAGGGTGAGGAGGAGATTAAACTTGCTCCGATAGACGAGAATGACGAAACGCAGTACAGGGAAATGATGAGAGAGACCTATCATATAACGGAGGAACTGCTGCACGAGATAGAAGAGCCGGGCGAGCCGGGCCACGCCGCGACAATTGACGAAAAGGTTTTAACCGTCAGAATAATTAAGTATCTCGGTCTTATGGCCGCTGGTTCGCTTGACGAGGCCGCCAACGCTTCAAACAAGATAACGCCGTATAAATCCCAGGCCAAAAAAATCCTCGAAAAAATGCTTAGCGACGAAATACCTGAACCGGAACTGGCTAATGTGCCTGCAAAAGTGCTGACCGGCTTTATCAGGAATATGCTCACAAGATTAGGATAGAAAGGAACTTGCAAATGTCTGACGCGAAAGAATTTTATGCCGAAATAGCCGGCAAAATGGAAAAAGTAAAAAAAGACGCTCCCGCAGTGATAGCCGGGTTTGGTGCGCTTTTCAGCAAGGTTATGGCCGATGGCGCGATAACGGTAAGAGAAAAGGAGCTTATCGCTCTCGGCATCGCCGTTGCCGCCAAGTGTCCGCCCTGCATAATGGCTCATACCAAAAAATGCCTCGACGCTGGCGCAGACAAAACGCAGATTCTCGAAGCCGCGTCGGTTGCCGTTGTAATGGGCGGCGGACCTGCTTATATGCATTTAGTTGAAGTAATGGACGCTCTCGAAGCTCTGGGAAAATAAAAGTATCTCTAATAACGAAAAATGGAAAATAGGAGTTGATGTTTTGAAAAAGTTTTTGGTTTTAGTAATGGCGGCTGTATTTGTTCCGGTTGCGTATTCGGATGTAAAACTTGCGGTTCTTTTCTGTAACGGCGTTGTACTTCAGCAGAAAAGCGACGCTCCAATCTGGGGCTGGGCATCGCCCGGCGAACAAATCACGATAAATGTGGATTGGCAGGCAGGCGAGTTTGCCGCCGTCGCCGACGAAAAGGGCGACTGGAAAGTAATTCTCAAAACTCCGCAGGCGGGCGGCCCTTATACGATTAAGGTAAAAGGGCAGAATGAAATTATTCTTTCCGATGTTTTAATCGGAGAAGTGTGGTTCTGTTCGGGACAATCGAATATGGAAGTTCCACTCGGCTGGCTCGGTACGGAAAGAAGCAAAAAAGACACGGCCGAAGCTAATAACCCGCTTATACGCGTATTTGACATAAAGAACAAATACTCCGCTCTCGAAGAAAAACAATGCACAGGCGAATGGGACTCCTGGCGGCCTGTTACGCCGGACAATGTTCAGTGGTTCTCGGCTGTCGGATATTATTTCGGAAAAAGGCTGCAGGAAAATCTCAATGTGCCGGTCGGACTTGTTTCGTCTCACTGGGGCGGAACGCCTGCTGAAAGCTGGACGGATTTTGATTCGATTAAGAGATTTCCGCGGTTTGAAAAACAGGTCGAGGTTCTTGCCGCCATACGAGAAAAAAATGGAGATTCGGATGCCGTCTTCAAGAATGTTATAGACCAGTGGCTTGCCAAGGTTGCTCTCGAAGATGACGGAATTAAAAATAAATGGTTTGCCGCCGATGCGAACACCGCCGATTGGCTGCCGATGGTTCAGCCTGCTTCGTGGAGCGGCAGCGATTTAAAAGACGTGGATGGAATTGTTTGGTTTAGGAAGGAATTTACTCTGCCGACAGACGCTAATTTGCAGGATTTGGAGATTAATCTTGGCAAAATCGACGACATCGACGGTGTCTGGCTCAACGGCAATTACATCGGGACTACGATTGGGGGCGATATAACCAGAACATATAAAGTATCGGCCGCGTTTTTGAACAAAGGCGCAAATATAATTGCCGTTCGCGTAATTGACACCGGCGGCGACAGCGGGTTTGTGAGCGAAGCGAAGGACTTGAAAATCTCCCAGGCCGGCAAAGATTTGCAGAGCCTGGCCGGGCAGTGGCAATATAAAGCCGCAAATCCGAAAACCGACTGGCAGATGCCGACTTTTACCGCGATAAATCAGAATTCCCCGACGGCTTTATTTAATGCGATGCTCGCTCCGGTTATTCCATTTCGAATCGCAGGTGTCCTTTGGTATCAGGGCGAATCGAACGTCGATTTCCCAATCGAGTACAGAGAACTCTTTCCAGCTATGATTGAAAACTGGCGGAGCAGATGGGGGCAGGGCAGCTTTCCATTTTACTATGTTCAGATTGCTCCGTGGGATTATGGCGATGCCAGGGTCAGTCAGGCTCTTCGTGAGGCGCAAATGCTTGCGCTTTCTGTGCCGAATACAGGTATGGCCGTAACGATGGACATCGGCGATGAAAAAGATATACACCCTCGCAACAAGCACGATGTCGGCGACAGACTTGTTCGCTGGGCATTGAATAAAAACTACGGCAGAACCGATGTGGTTTTCTCCGGGCCGCTATACAAAGAAATGAAAATAGACAGTAATTCCATTCGTCTGTTCTTTAATTATACCGATGGCGGTCTGGTCGCAAAAGGCGGAGATTTAACCGATTTCACAATCGCAGGCGAAGACAAAAAATTTGAACCGGCCAAAGCCGTTATTGACGGCAATACAATCGTCGTTTCCAGCGAGCAGGTCAAAAATCCTGTCGCTGTTAGATTTGCCTGGAAAAACTGGGTGCAGCCGAATCTGTTTAACGCCGCTAATTTGCCCGCTTCGTCGTTCAGAACCGACGACTGGCCTCTGCAATAAAATTGGCATCAGAGCCGCGACCGAAAGGGAGCGGGGTTTATTTTACGCCGATACTTAGCGATTTGAGAAAGTCTGCTTCCTGTTCGTTGAGCGGGCGGTCGTTTATTTTTTCAATCTTTTCGACGGTCTGTTCATAAGTAAATTCGCCTGACCTTAACATCCACGCCGCCGCTAAATAAGCGACGCGTTTTTTGCCGCTGCTGTCGTGGACGAGAACAGGCAGATTGTTTTTCTCCGCCATTATAGCCAAAAACTTTTCAATAACATTCGCATCTGGCGTATTGCTGGCCGCACTGTCCTTTTTTACCGGCAATTCGACATATTTAACGCCGTTGTTTTTTACCCAGGTAATTTCCTCGTTGTGCCAGTTTTCTTCTCTGTGTTCGGTTGTGTTGCGAATGTTGACAATCGCGGCGATATGATATTTATACAGCAGTCTTGTATAATCCATTCCTCGCGGCTGACCGCTGGTATAAAGAACGTCCGGCATTACCGTATTGAAATTTTTTATATGAAAATGCCGAACCGTAATCACAGCGACAAATATAATTAACGCCAGCACAAGCCAGCCTGTAAATTTACTTTTATTTTTTTTCATTTTCAGCCGTCCGTCAGTTTTTTTTATAAATTTCTCTTACCGCGTAAATTTTTCTGTCTGTCGCCTCGAAATATACCCTGCTAATGAGTTCTGCGATAAGGCCTGTCGATATAAAAACCATTCCTATCAGCAGCAGAACTATGCCCGCCGCCGTCAGCGGAGCGTGCGCAACGAATATCGGCACGTTGTACCATAATTTATCGAACATAATATACGCGAAAAGCAGCATTGCCAGAGCGATGCAGTAAAACGCCCCCTTGCCGAAAAAGTGCAGCGGACGAGTGATATATCCCAGCAGAAATCGCAGCGTTATCAAATCAAATGCCACTCTGAATGTTCTCCCGATGCCGTAGTTGCTCTTTCCCGCCGGGCGGTCGATGTTTTTTATTGGTATTTCGATTATCCTGCCGCCGGTGAACGACACCAGAGCGGGTATAAACCGATGCATTTCGCCGTAGAGCTTAATATCTTTAATAATGCCTCTGCGATACGCCTTAAACGTTGTGCCGAAATCGTGAATATCCACGCCGCTGACTTTTGACGCTATCCAGTTGGCGATTTTACTTGGGATTTTTCGCATAATCATATTATCGACACGTTTTTCGCGCCAGCCGCTCACAACATCATAGCCAGCGTTGATTTGCTCGATAAAATTCGGGATCTCCTCCGGCAGATGCTGAAGGTCACCGTCCATACTGATAATTATTTCGCCCGCCGCGTAATCGAATCCAGCCGCCAGAGCAGGTGTCTGGCCGAAATTACGCCTAAGCTCTACCGCCACAACATGGTCGTCGCCGACTGCGATTGTTTTTAACTTTTCTAATGTCTTATCCGTGCTGCCGTCGTTCACGAAAACAAGCTCATAAGTTTCGCACGTCTGCCGCATTACCTTCGTGAGCCGGTCGTAAAGCTCCTGCACAACGGCTTCTTCGTTATACAGCGGAACAACCACAGAATATTTTATTTGAGCCATCATTATTCCTTACCAATGTCTCTGTAATTTACAAGTTCTATGCCGGCATCCGCTATAGCCTTTTTCGTTGATGCCGCACAGAGCCATTTCAACTCCGTCTGCCGCTGCTCGACTAATCTCGTTTTGCCAAGTCCTTCAGGATAACCAGGATGAGTCATCACTTCGGCGACTCCCGCAAACTGTGTCTGCGACAATTCTGCCCAGAATTTATCATCTATCCTGCCTGTATGGGCAAGCCCGAAAAAAATATCCGTCTTTATAAAGCGAGCGTCAATGTCCTGACATTTTAACGCCATCTGACGGACTATCAAAGCTCTGATTTTATCTTGCATCTCAACCCTTGGCCAATCGCCGCCGCAAAGCGTTCCCGGCTCATAAGGCCACCGGATAGCGGGGATATTAAATTTTTCTGCCAGTCGGCATACGAGCCGCCAAACCCCCGGCAGACAGTGAAAGTGTTTATGCGAATCCAAGTGGGTGGGAGTTATACCCTTGCCGATTAACGAGGAAATCTGCGCCGACAATTCAACCTCAATCGCCTGACGGATTTTTTTACTCACGACAGCGGCGATGGCAAGTTTCGCAACCGAATACCGGAAATTACCATCGGCATCAGTCAGGATTTTTACGACAGGGGCGGTCGAAAGAGGTTTGCCGGAAGTAACGTTCAAATGAACGCCAACGCCGAGCGCAGGCATCTTTCTCGCCAGTTCGAGAGCCTCATCGACACCTGCCATATTGGCCATTATTGTTGCGCTGGTCAATACACCTGCGGTATGCGCTTCAGCGACAGCATTATTTACGCCCCGACAAAGACCGAAATCGTCTGCGTTTATTATTATTTTTCTGGGCATCATAAGGACGCAAATTCTACGCCCTTATACCAGCAGCGTCAAACAAAAACACTGCCATCTACTGACTATTGGTTACTGGCTATTGGCTATACTGTCTTCTGTTTTTGAAATATCTGTTTTTGCCGCCGCCGTTGCGGTCGTCATTATTATTTTTATTATCTTCCTGTTCCGGCTGGCCGTTCGATTCGCGAAAAGGCTTTTCATATTTGCCGAAAATCATTCTGCCTGCCGAGGTTTGCAGTGCGCTGGTAACCGTAATCTGTATCTTTTCGCCCATTTTGCCTCTGCCGTCTTCGACAACGACCATTGTGCCGTCATCGAGATAGCCGATTCCCTGTTGCGCTTCTTCGCCTGGTTTGACGATTTTAACCACCATCGGCTCGCCTGGCAGAACAATGCTTTTCAGCGAATTTGCCAAATCGTTGATATTGATTACGTCAACTTCCCTCACCTGCGCGACTTTGCTTAGGTTGTAGTCGTTGGTTATCAGTTTGCCGCCGCAGCTTTTCGTCAGGGCGACTAATTTCTGGTCAACAGGCGCGTGTTCGTCAACGCCGGGCGGGGGAGTGTCGTCAACCTGCACCTCGATGCCTTTTATGTCCTGCAGCTTGTGAAGAATATCTAATCCGCGTCTGCCGCGAACGCGTTTGAGCTTATCAGCGGAGTCCGCGACAAGCTGAAGTTCATTGAGAACAAATCGCGGAACGACAAGCGGTGCATCGAATAGTTTGCTCTGGCAAATATCAGCTATTCTGCCGTCGATGATTACGGATGTGTCGAGAATCAGCGGCCTGATGCCCTTTGACTGCCGGGCGAATTCAACGTAGGGAATTATGAAGCGAACGTCGTCTTTGGTCTGCGTCACAAAACTGATTACAAGATAGCATACGCATATACCCATCACCCACTTGGTTACCTGTAGACTGTTGCCCACAAGACCGAGCTTGAAAACATCGTTGACCATATCAAGCACCAATGACAACGCCCAGCTAAAGAAGATACCGACGATTAGTCCGAAGAAAATTCCCGCCAGAGCCTTGAGAGATTTTTTCGGCAGAAGCCAGTCGATAAACAGAACTAAAACCGCCAGCACAAGACCGCCGACAAATGTTACTCTGATATCGCTTTGCGATGCGTCATCAATTTTGTCTGGGTTGGTCATTTCTGTACTGATGCTCACATACAGCGCTGCTGCGATTACGATAATAAAAATCGCTCTGATGAAATGTAACAACATAAATATGACTCCAAAAAATTATAAAGGTCTATTAGCTATAAATTTAACACTATTTATAATATCGACAAATTTGCATTGTAAATCCATTTTTTTTTATAACTGCCGACATTATAAGGGATGTTATCAGACAATACAACTCCATAATTTTGTTTGTTTTGCAGGGTCAGAGCCGCGAGTGCCTGATAACTGAGTTTCTGATAACTGATAACTGTTTTTACGACAGCAGTTTCGGAAATATGCCGTACTTTTTGATTTTGTAGCCGAGTATTCTTTCGGTAAGCCCCAATTCCTCGGCGGCCTTCCTCTGCCGACCGGCAAATTTTTTCAACGAATCTATAATCAGTTCTCTCTCCTTGTTTTCGATAATTTCAATAAGCGAGCGTTTGGCGCCCGATTCGCTTTTTCTTATCATTTGCAAAGAAGGCGGCAAATGTTCCGACCGAACAACTTCGTCGTTGCACAGCAGAACGGCTCTTTCAATACAGTTCTCTAATTCTCTTATATTCCCTGGCCAGTGATAGCTCGTGAGCATCTCAATCGCAGGGGTGGAAATTCGCGTAATGCGTTTGTTATTTTCCTTTGAAAACTTCTCAAGAAAATAATCCGCCATCAGCATAATGTCGTCTTTTCTCTCCCGCAGCGGCGGAAGAAAAATCGGAAACACATTGATTCGATAATACAAATCTTCCCTGAACAGTTTTTCCTTTATCTGTTCTTCGAGATTTTTATTCGTGGCGACGATAATTCTCACATTCGATTTAATTGTTTCGCCTCCGCCGACCCGCTCAAATTCTCTGAACTGAATCACTCGCAGCAGTTTAACCTGCAAATTCATCGAAAAGTCGCCGATTTCATCGAGAAAAATTGTTCCGCCGCCTGCTCTTTCGAACCTGCCTATTTTCTTCTCCGTTGCGCCGGTGAACGCGCCTTTTTCGTGTCCGAATAATTCGCTCTCAAGCAGCGTTTCGGGCAAAGCCGTGCAGTTAACCTTTATAAAAGGCTTATTCGCTCTTTGGCTGTTATAATGTACCGCGTGCGCAACGAGGTCTTTTCCCGTTCCGCTTTCGCCGCGAATCAGAACCGTTGCGTTGCTTTCCGCCACCTGCTCGATGAGTCGATAGACTTCCTTTATTGCGTTGCTTGTGCCGACCATATTGTCAATATTGAAATGCGTCCGCAGTTCCTGCCGCAGCCTAAGATTTTCCTCCGAAAGCTGCCGCTTGTCCGACTCGACGAGCTTATTCAGTTTCACCGCCTGGGCGACCATTGTCGCTATTACATTGAGCAGATTTAAATTTGCTTCAAAGTCGTCGCCTTTTTTTACCTGCCTGTCAACGCTTAGCGTTCCGATTGTTTTGCCCTCAAGTTTAATAGGCACGCAGTAAAACGCGATTTGCTTCCCTGCCGTCTCTTTTCTCGAATGAGTTCTGTGCAGAAACCTGTTGTCCCTTGAAATATCAGGCACGATAATTTCTTTTCCAGTCTGCACGACTGTTCCGGTGATGCCTTCGCCAATTTTATAAATACCCAGTTCTTTCGATTCTTCGCTCAATCCGTGCGCCACTTTGATATTTATTGTTTCCGTTTCGGGGTTGAGCAGGGTAATCGTTCCCTTTTGCAGTTTGACGTGCGTATCCAAAGATTTGAGAATAGCCTTTAGCGTAAGCTCAAGGTCGAGCGAATCGGCAAACGCCTTGGCCAAATCCGCCAATAATTGCACCTCTTTTGATGGCTTTGTTGTCATATCATTCCTATCGGCCAAAAACATACAAAATTGTAGCTGAAAATCCAAAAAATACAACTTTGTAATTATTATCCCAACACTTACCACGCATTTCAAGCAAAAAATTGGTAACATTTTAGCCGAGTGTCGAATACGACTTGTCATTCCCGCATTAAAAATCAGAGCCGCGACAGTAATGGAGCGGTCAAAATTGTGTTTGATTGTCAATTTTTAGACGCGCCCTCAATGTTTATATCTCTTTTTTCTCTGTGTCTTCTATGAAGCCAGGCCTGTCAAGCTAAAAATTTGTTTGATTAGTTCAACCTTCTATCCGAGTTTCCGCCAGGCAGCCAGCCTTTTTTCAGCGGTCTCATTCAACTTATGCGACAACACTCATTCTCTGTGGCGAGCTCTAACGCCCATTTCACCGACCGAGCTGTTGTCATGCCAATCAATACAAACTTCAAACTTTTATCACGCCAACATCGCTTCTATTTACATTTTTTTTACTATTTGGGAGGAGGAGTAAAAAATCTTTTTTTTTATGCCGCCTATGAATATTTGAAAAGCGAATTTTGTTATGCGGATTTGAATTTAGACGGCTATATCAGTCTGACAGATATCGAAGTTATGGCCGGCCAGTGGCTCATTTATCCCTGCGCGGACTGTATTAGCGACTTGAATTCAGATCAGAGGGTAAATATGAAGGATTTTGCCGAATTTGCACGACAGTTTGCCATTCTGGGCTGTCGTTAAGCATCTCATTTCTATTGTTTTTCGGCAGTAAATGATTTATAATGAGATGCTTATGAGTTATAGTTTTAAATACTCCAAACAAATACAACAGGGGCTGGTTATTTTTTGCGCCGCTGCGATTTTAATCGGGCTGTACCTGGCAAGCCTCCATAGTTATCTGTTATTCCATACCGTTTCCGAATTGTTCACGATTGCCATTGCCTTTGCGATGTTCATTATCGTCTGGAACAGCCGGCAATTTATCGAGGATAATTATCTCTCGTTTATCGGTATTGCTTTTTTGTTCATAGGCAGTCTGGATTTAGTCCATACTTTGGCGTATAAAGGAATGGGAGTGCTCCAGGGATATAATCCGGATATCGCCACCCAGCTCTGGATTGCGTCACGGTATATGCATAGCATTTCATTTATAGCGGCGGTGTTTTTAGTCAGGCGGAAGTTAAACCAGAATATCGCTGCTTTTGTATATTCCGTTATTACGGCTATTGTGCTCCTCTCGATTTTTTATTGGGAAAATTTCCCTGCCTGTTTTATCGAAGGGACGGGGCTCACAAAGTTCAAGGATGTAAGCGAAACAGTTATTTGCGTTTTTTTTGCTGTTGCGATTCTATTGCTGTATTTAAATCGCAAAGAATTTAAAAAAAACATTTTAATACTTCTTTTTGTAAGTTTATTTTTGTCGATATGCTCGGAACTCGTCTTTACCCTGTACGGCAGCGTTTATGGCTTAGCCAATCTCACAGGCCACTATTTCAAAATAATCTCGTTTTATCTGATTTACAGGGCGCTGGTCAAAACCCAGCTTATAGACCCTTACAGCACTCTCTTTCGCAATCTAAAACAGAACGAAAAATTTATTGTTGAAGAGCAGAAGAGGCTTGAGAGTATTCTCAACGCCATACCCGATGGTATATATATTGTAAATCAGAACCATGATATCGAATATGCAAATCCCACTATGCGAAAAATCTTTGGTTCGATAGATGGTAAAAAATGCTATGAGTATATAGACAGTTTTGATAAACCCTGTTCGTTATGCAAATTTCCAGAGGTATTAGACGGCAAAACTGTTCGTATGGAATGCGCCTCAACAAACGGCAAGGTTTATGATGCGATAGACACTCCGTTTGTCAATATTTTTACAGGTCAGGTATCAAAACTGAAAATACTCCACGATATAACAGAGATTAAACAGGTTGAACAGGTTTTATGTCAGGCAAAAGATGAATTAGAGAAAAAGGTTTTAGAGCGTACGGCAGAGTTGGCGAAGATGAATGAAATGCTGACCGCGGAGATTGCCGAACGCAAAAAGGCAGAAGAAATCGTAAAAGCCGAACGCAAACGGTTTGAAGACGTTCTTGAGATGATGCCGGCTTACGCGATACTGCTTACGCCTGATTATCACGTCGCGTATGCCAACCGTACGTTCCGCAAATGGTTCGGCGACGACAACGGCAAAAAATGTTATGAGTTTTTGTTTAATCGCACAGAACCCTGCGAAAATTGCGAAACTTATAATGTTATGAAAACCGGCAAAAGCCAATTATGGGAGTGGACCGGCCCGAACGGCCACAATTACGATATCTACGATTACCCATTCACTGACACGGACGGCTCGCCTTTGATTATGGAAATAGGCGTTGATGTTACCACCCACAAGCAAACACAAAATGCACTTCGCCAGGGCGAAGAACGCTACCACTCGCTGACAGCTGCTACTGCGCAAATCGTCTGGACAACAGACGCACAGGGTCAGGTTAATGACGATATGCCTTCATGGCGGGAATTTACCGGTCAAAGCGTACAGGAAATCAAGGGGTGGGGATGGATTGATTTTCTGCACCCAGACGACCGCGACAGCACGGCGAAAATCTGGTCGAATGCCGTCGAACAGAGGATTTTATATGAGACCGAATACAGGATACGCCGCAATGACGGGGAGTATCGCGATATGTCTGTGCGAGGCGTGCCGGTAATGGAGCAGGACGGCAGTATCCGCGAATGGGTAGGCACCTGCACCGACATCACCGAACGCAAAAAGTTCCAGCAAAGACAGAGTATTACAAATTCGCTGCTCGAACTATTTGCAGCAAAAACCTTACGGAAAGAATATCTTGACGCAACGACCAAAATAATAAGAGACTGGAGCGGCTGTGAATTTATCGGCATCCGGATAAAAGATAATGGCGGAAATATCCCTTATGAGTCCTATGTTGGTTTTGAACAGAATTTTCTCGAATTGGAAAACTGCCTCAATCTTGGCCGTGATAACTGTGTCTGTGTCCAGGCAATTCTGCAAAATTATCCGCAGCGCGAGTATATTACCTCTACCAAATCATTTTTCTGCAACGACTCGAAGGCATTTTTGAAAAACCTTGCAGACTCGCAGAAAAAAAATTATCGCGGCAACTGTATGAAATTCGGCTTTCAGTCTATCGCGGTAGTTCCGATTCGATATCATAATGAGATATTCGGGGCTATCCATATCGCTGACTTAAAAAAAGATATGGTATCCCTGGCAAAAATACAGTTTGTCGAGTCAACTGTCGCTCCGCTTATCGGCGAGGCGATAAATCGATTCAATGTCGAATCGGAATTGAGAAAACATCGTTTGCACCTTGAAGATATAGTTAAACAGAGAACGCAGGAACTTCGTGAAAGCAGAGATGATTTAAACCTCGCACAGGCAGTAGCGCATATCGGAAGCTGGCGAATGGATGTGCAGCGGGATATATTGACGTGGTCTGATGAAAACCACCGAATCTTTGGTATTCCTAAAGGAACGCCGATGACTTATGAAACATTTCTTTCTCAAATTCACCATGATGACCGCCAGATGGTTGACCAGAAATGGGCGGCGGCCTTAAAGGGCGAGCCTTATGACATTGAGCATAGAATTGTTGTGAACGGCCAAATAAAATGGGTGCGTGAAATAGCAGATTTGGAATTTGATAAAGCCGGCGTTCTGCTGGGCGGATTCGGCACCACCGAGGATATTACCGACCGCAAAAATTACGAGGAACAAATAAATGATTTAGCTAAGTTTCCTTCTGAAAATCCGTTTGCCGTTCTGCGAATAGAAGACAGTGGGAAAATTGTTTACGCAAATAATGCCGGTGTCGAACTGCTCAAATTTTGGCAGAGGAAATTAGGCCAGAATGTGCCTGCGGACTGGCAGGAACTTATTGATGAGGCGTTAAAGATTCGCCGGAATATAATTAAAGAAGCCGCATTAGATGGTTCTGTCGTTTCATTTGCCATAACTCCGATACACGATAATGGCTATGTTAATATCTATGGCAGAGATATAACAGAATATAAAAACGCCGAGAAGAAATTACAGGAAATCAACTCTGAACTTGAAACCCGCGTCAGGGAGCGAACTAAGCAGCTTCAGGATTTGGTGAATGCTTTGCAAAATGAGGTGCTTGATAGAATTAAGGCAGAAAAGAATTTGCTTGAAAATCAGGACAAACTTAGATTGATGTCCCATGAGCTTGTTTTGGCAGAGGAACGCGAACGGAGAGAGCTTGCCACGCAGCTTCACGATTCCATAGGACAGTTGTTGTCGTTTTCCAAAAAGGAATTAGGCGCATTATCGCGAAATGCCCCGCAAACTCTCAAACCTTCATTGGGAAAGGTTTGGGAGCTTATAAAACAGGCGGTCGAGCAAACCAGAACTCTCACGTTTGATTTAAGCTCAGCAACGCTTTATACAATCGGATTAGAAGCGGCTATCGAGGAATTGGCTGAAGATTTTGCCAAAGACCACGGATTTAAATTGCATTTCAGCAATGACGCGAATCAGAAAACTTTAACTGAACAGTTTAAGGTGCTGTTATATAGAGCTGTCAGAGAGCTTTTGATAAATATCTCAAAGCATAGCAATGCTCATAATGTTTATATTGATATTCAAAGAATAAAAGATAGTATATGTATCATAGTTAAAGATGATGGTGTCGGGCTTGACATAACCGGGCTTGAATCCAAAAAAGGCAAACTTAAAGGGTTCGGTTTGTTCAGCATTCAGGAGCGATTGGCAAATATAGGCGGAAGTTTCGATATTAAATCGAAGCCCGGCAGCGGAATGATAGTAAAGTTAACAGCCCCATTGGCAGAAAGCAAAGGAGAATAGCAATGAGTATTCGTATAGCGTTGGCTGATGACCATAAGGTTTTAAGGCATGGTTTGAGCAAAGCATTCAGTAATGAAAAAGATATGGAAGTTGTCGGCGAAGCGGAGAATGGCTATGAAATAATAGAATTAGTAAGAAAAACAACGCCCGATATAATAATAATGGACATAGCGATGCCGGGTATGAATGGCATTGAAGCGACTCGGCAGATTATTAAGGAATTGCCTGATATTAAAATTATCGCTCTTTCGATGCACTCAAGTAAAAAAATGATACACGAAATGTTCAAGGCTGGAGCTAAAGGGTATCTGCTCAAAGATTGCGAATATGACGAGCTTATAAATGCAATAAGAGTTGTTATAACTGATAAAATTTATTTAAGCCCTGCGATTACCGAGGTTGTTGTCGAAAATATGCTCAACCCGGCGGAGAGGGAAAATGCCTTTGCCGTCCTTTCAGACAGAGAGCGGCAGGTGCTGCAGCTTTTAGCCGAGGGCAAAACCACCAAGCAGATAGCTCGAACACTCCACGTAAGCCCAAAAACTGTGGAGGGTCATCGTACGAAGATTATGAACAAGCTGGATATAGACAGCGTTGCAAATTTGACGAAATACGCAATCAGAGAAGGGCTTACCTCCACATATTAAAAAACGCTGCGTACGAAAAGAGCATAAAGTTATACCTTTTGCCTTATTTCCAAGCATTCGCGAAGGCATTATAGAGGAATTTCCCTATTTGAGTTTAATTTGCCTAATGTTAAGTTTCCTTTCGTGGCCAATAATCAAAAGTCGCGAACATGGCTTGTGTAAAGCCTGGTTTTAAAACAAATAAAACATCAATTATCGGCAGGAGTAAAATATGGTAAACATAAAAAAGATTTTGTATCCGACAGACTTTTCAGAGTATTCTTTAGCTGCCCTGGATTTTGCGCGTGATTTAACGGATCGTTATAAGGCTCAATTACATTGTGTGTACGTAGTAGATTTTGTGGATAGCATACTATTAGAGGGATATGCGCCTATTATAGAGGCTCCTCCTGTTCCAGTGATTCTTCCTGGCACAATTGAGCAGACAAAAGAAGTAGCAGAGCAAAGACTCAACAATTTTATAAAAAAGCATCTTTCTGCTATTGAAAATTCGGTTACTAAAAAAATTATCACAGGTAAACCGTTTGTTGAGATAATTCATTATTGTCAGCAGGAGAATATTGATTTGATAGTAATGGGCACACACGGGCATTCTGCTTTAGCTTCAATGCTATTGGGAAGCGTAGCGGAAAAGGTCGTTCGTAAAGCTCCCTGTCCTGTGCTTACAGTAAGACATCCAGGGCATAAATTTGTAGCCCCATAAATAATTGGAATGGAAAAAATTATGAAGATATTAGTTCTTTACTATTCGATGTATGGATATATTTAAGTGAAAAAAAGGTTAGAAATTTCGTATGAAAGACTGGTCAAAAGCGTCCTTGGCAGAGATTGTGGAACATCTCGAAAAGCACCATTTGGGGCTGAAAGAGAAGCTGCTTGAAATATCACGAATACTGGAACAGATTTCTGCCGGAAGCGGAAAAAAATGCGGTAATATCGTTGAATCTTTGCAAGATTTTTTTGCGGGATTCGGGCCGGAAATGGAAAAACATTTTGACAGGGAAGAACGTATTCTTTGGCCATATATCCGCCAGATGGAAGATTTCAGTCAAACCGGCAGTAATAGACCTGATTTTCACTACGGCAGCATAAAAAATCCTATCAGCCTGATTGAATATGAGCATGATAGAATAGAGAATGTTATGCTGGATATTATGCGTACCCTTGCCGGTGATTATAAATTGCCGCCTGATACAGACGATGATTTCAGCCGGCTTTACGATTGTCTGCGAAATATTGAAAAAGAAATTCGTGAACATATTTATCTTGAGAATAAAATATTGTTTCCGCAGGTTATAGAACTGGAACTGCAAACAATGCACAGCAGATAATCGCTGAAAAAAATAACATCTGATTTATTGGAGATAAAAAAATGGATATTACATTGGAAAAACTGATAGAGCTTTTGAACAAAGACCTTGAGTTGGAATATTCCGCGGCGATTCAGTATATAAATCATGCCGCCGTTATGACAGGCGCTGCCTATGGTGATGTAATTAAAGAGTTGAAGATTCATATCACCGAGGAAATCGGCCACGCCATTGTCTTAGCTGACCAGATTGATTATCTTGGCGGTTCGCCTTCGGTTGCGGTTGGCCCGATTCACACATCTGAAGTCAATGACCAGATGCTCGAGCAGGATTTGGTCGGCGAAGAGGACGCTATAAGACGTTATAAAATTAGAATCGAGCAGGCCGAGCAGCTTAAGGAATTTGCTCTTGCCCAGCAGCTTAGAACCATTCTTGCCGTTGAACAGGAACACGCAATGGATATCAAACAGGCACTTGGCAGATAACTTGTTGTGGTTTTTGAGTGCAATATCTTTCACTACCCTTAAAGTTGCCCTTGAAAAGGGTATCAAGATAGTAAAAAATCGTGCGAGGATAGTAAAGAAACGAGAGGGTGTTCGCTTAAAATAGTGTTATATTTCAAGAAATTCCCTGTATTTGTCCGATAAAAAGGCATGGTGTAAACAAATTTATAAAGG
>MHXU01000021.1 GCA_001824555.1 Planctomycetes bacterium GWC2_45_44 | reverse complement strand
GGACAACAACCGTGATGCTGTAGGCGGCGGCGGTGGCGGCGGGTTCTGGTTCCATTCTTTCGAGCAGGGGTGGGGACCGAGGATTGAGTACACGATTGTTGCGCAGGCAGTGTGTTCGCCGGGTCTTCAAGCGGATTTTAACGATGATTGCAAAGTTGACTTTCAGGACCTTTTCCTTTTGGTCTCGGAATGGGCACAATGTAACTGGAGCGACCAAAGTTTGTGTCAATAAGATTTGAGAGTAACGGCTAATAATAACGAAAGACAGAAAACTGGTAATGTTATGATGGCTGGTTTTTCTGTTGATGAAAACTTAGTTAAGAAGGGAGTTTAAAATGGGAAAGAAAGATATGTTGGTAATTTGTGCTGCGGTATTATTGTTGCTGGCAGGTAGTGTACAGGCTGCTGCAGTAGTGGTGCTTTCCAGTGTGGACGGAGAACTTGACAGTTGGGGTAATAAATCTTTTGGTTCAACAGTGTTGGATGCAGGTGATAGTGCCTATGCCGGCGAAAGAGTATGGCATACATATCTGAAGTTTGATTTACCGACACTTGATGTTGGTGAGTCGTTTGGTTCAGCTAAACTGTCGCTTTACGCAACAGGTTACTATTGCCATACTGACCCTACCAATCCAAACGCTCAGTCGGCGTTCCGCGTTTGGGAATGCGCAGCATTTGACCCTAACACTATTACCTGGGCTAACCAGCCGAGTGAAACGGGAGGGATCATAGGTTTGTTGGATACCAGGTATTATGGTGATAGTAATACTTTTTCATGGGTCGATTGGAGTGTCCTGGATGCAATGGGAGGCAGTAACCCCCTTTATCTTCTTATTGATGTTAATCGTGATGACCCCTGTGGCCACGGTGGCGGTGTGATGTGGTTCACTTCCTTTGAGCAGGGCTGGGCGCCAAGGATTGCTTATGAAATTAATTTTGATCCCTGTGCAGTTACTGAAACCGTTGATGCGGTTCAGGATTGCTATGTGGATAGCGTCAGTCCAGACACCGTTTTTAACGGTACTCAAATGATAGCCGGCAACTGGGAGCAAACGCGTGAGCGTAGCGTTCTGATTAGATTCGAGCTGCCTGTTCTTGCCCCGGGCGAGGATTTCTATAATGCATACTTGAGCCTTTATCAGGATGGCATGGGTGGCGATCCGGGTGTTACAGCAACATTCCCGATATATGATGTTAACAGCCCATGGAGCGAGACCACCTGTACATATAACACCATGCCCACAGTTTCATCGCTTGTGGGATCACTTTCAACCAGCCCCGCGGAAAACCAGAAAAGGGTTGGAGGCAAGGTACTCGATGCGGTTAGGGCTGCTGGCAGCGGCGGCACAGTAAATTTAATGGTTCGTTGGGATATTACGCAATCGGTGAACGGCCAACAGAGTGTCGGCGTATGGAAAACAAAAGATAATGGCAACACCCAATTAAATCCGCGGCTTGAGTTGGTATTAACCGCTCCGGTCGAGTGTTCGCCTGCTCTTCAGACGGACGTTAATGGTGATTGCAAGATTGATTTTAAGGACTTCGCTGTTTTGGCTTCGGAATGGCTGCAATGTAACTGGAGCAATCAAGCTTTGTGTCAATAGAAGTTGTTTATAGGTTATTAAGCCCGTCCCTCCGCTGAGGATGGGCGGGCTTTGTATGTTAAAAATTATTATTCATAGGTGATTTGTGCAAAAATCAATAAATGGTTATCGGTTTGGTGATTATGTGGCGGGAATGGTAAAACGGCCGCGTTTCCTGGGTCAAATCACCAAGCGGGGGTTTACGCTGGTTGAACTTCTGGTGGTAATTTCAATAATTGCGATGTTGTTGGCCATTTTAATGCCTTCATTGCAGAGAGCAAGGAGTAACGCCCTGTCGGTGGTCTGTAAATCGAACATTGCTCAATTAGCTATGGCTGCAGCAAGTTACAGCAGGGATAATAGAGAGTATTATACGCCTGTATGGATGGATAAACCTAACAACGCACCGCCGGGTGGTTACTGGTTCCAAACGTATTGGTATTGGCAGCAGATAATGGGCAAGTATTTGGGAGACCAGTATAAGCTGGCCTTGTGTCCTGCCGGAATTAAAGGGGGAAGTCCGGTTAAAGGCAACTATGGTTTGAATCTAAATGTGGTCGGTAACACCAGCGTTGAATATCCGGCAGTAAAACAGATAAATATACGACAGCCCAGCAGGGTGATACTGGCGTGCGATTCAGGAACATTTTACGCTGCGAAGGTGTTGGCCGTTAGCCCAACATATATTGGATCAGAATATTTGCCTGGTAGCGATACCGGCAAGAAAAAGATACCCTGGCCTGACGTTTTTACCAGTAATGATGCTAAAAAAGGACGGCATCCGGATAAGCGGATATTTATCGGGTTTGTGGATTGTCATTCGAGTTGGCTTAAGGTTTCAGTGCTGACAACCGATGATTATTGGCTGCCCGGCCCCCGCCGATAAGGAAAAACATCTATAATTATGCAAATCACCTGTTGTCGCATGCTTTTCACAGGTATGTGGTGGTGGGTTTTAAATAATGTTGTAATTCATTGGTTCTGTAAATACAATGTGTCATTTATGTGGACATGTTATTCTCGTTCTTCTTGCCAAGTGGTGTGCGAAACGCTATCATTTATTGGTCGTTATGTGTTAATTATTATCAGTTCAGGATACCTGTTCATATCTGACATAGGCATGATAGTCTTTATGAAAAAGATAGACCGATACCAATGTGGAGTAGAGAGGATTAAACAAAAACGATGAGTGGAACTTGTTGTTTTGCATAAATATATTTTTGCAAAAGGTTTTTAATCGTTAATTAAGGAGTGAAACATGGCGAGAGTATTTATTTTTATTGTGGCAATGTGTATTATTTCCGCTGGCGGATTAAAGGCCGGAGAGGTTACGGAAAGAACATTAATAGACGGAGTAACAGAAAGAGTATATCCTGACGGCAAGCGTACAATAGTAGTTAACGGCACAGAGCTTAATGACCTTACGCCAAAGCCGGAACCATTTCCCAGCGGCATAAACGATATTGATAGCAAACGTGGTTATATTCTTTACCATCGCAGTGCATCCGATCAGGTTTTTCGTTTCAGCAGCCCCGCTGTGGAAGAGCGAATCAACAAACTTTCCACAGATGTCAGTCTTGGAGAAAAACGGCATATGCAATTTGCGATATATGCGTTGCGTGACCTCGGTAAGGTTGATATTTCCATTGGTGCACTGACGCGAGACGGCGGAGAAACATTGCCCAAGGAAGCAGTACTTGTGCGGCCAGTTCGACTTGGGCTTTGGCGAAATTATTGGGATCCATGGTTTCAGGAAGCTCCCAAACTTATAGATACGCCGGGTACACTGGTAGAAGCGATTAAGGGACAGAGCAGGCAGATTTGGCTTGCAATTGATACTCCTCGCTCTGTAAAAAGTGGTGAGTATAAGGGAAGTCTTTTTATCAGGCCGGAAAAAGGCGAGCCGACTGAATTGAAAATAAATATCAATGTTCTTGATTTTGAGTTGAAAGAGGGCATGTGGTGGGGGATATATTATTATTCCGGGTTCACCCCTGATACGCCTCGCGACTTTGCAGATATGAAGGCGCATGGTGTGAACTCTATGCTGATTTGTCCTCCCGGCCATGTGGAGCCGGCGATGGAACGCGAAGGTAATACAGTCAAAATTTCGTTCCCTCAAACCGATAAAGCCATGGCAGAACTCAAACGGCAGGGATTCAATCGTCCGGTTGCGTTTTACCCTCGTTTTTTAAGCAGCCGTATTTTGCAGATGTTTAACCGCGTTGATGGCCAAAAGTTCAAATCCATTGATTATTACGGACAAGGGGGGGTTGATTTTAAGGCTAAAGATTACCCCGAAGATTTAAAATTGGTTTTTAAAGATGTATGTAAGCAAATGGTATCTCATGCTAAAGATGCAAATTGGCCCGATATTTTATGGTATTTTGATGATGAACCTGGCGCTAATGATTCGCCTAACCATATGATACCACTGGAATGGGCAGTGCTGGAATACCGTCTTTTAAAAGAGGTCTTTCCTCAGGAACAAACATTGTGCACAATATATAATTTGAATGTTTATAAAACACTATCCTGTATTGATGTGTGTGTCGGAGATCTCTGGCGGCTTGATAATGAGTTTATGAATTATGTCAAGACTAATGGTTCACAGGCATGGGGAATAAAGTGGCTCTGTCAGTATAACACATATAATTTCCCGCGTCATTTTGCGGGCATTGGAATAGAAAAGATGGGTTTAACAGGCTTTACTGAATGGACATATTATGGTGCGCCATTATACAAACCTTACGATCAGTTGTTAAATAAGGAAGGCTGTTCTTACGCTTATGTCAATGGTGAAGGCAAGTTATTGACAACTATACCGTGGGAGGCTGTTCAGGAAGGCATCTACGATGCTCGCTATGTCGCAACTCTTCATAAACTGATAGAAAAGGCGAGTCTGTCGCAAAATGCCAGCCATAAAGCACTGGCTGAGGAAGGTAAAAAAACTCTTCAGCAGGCTATGGCAAAAATTCCCGCTATTCCTTCCGTTTTGAACGAATCGGAAATGGATAATCTAAGGAAAACGCTTATTGATTCTATACAGCAGTTTGTAAAAGCAGGAATATACTAAATTTAATTCGGAAAAATTGTGAATTATGAGCAAGAAAAAAAATGAAACTATAGATACGATAAATGTTTCTCTGGAATCATCGACCAATGAACATAAACCGGTGCTGTCTCTTTGTAGCCCAGCCGCTAACTGGAGTAATGGCATTCCGCTTGGCAACGGACGACTTGGCACTATGATGTGGGGAGGGCCTTTTGAAACATATATTACGCTTAATGCTGATAGGTTGTGGCGTAATAACATCAAATATGAACTGGAAGATAAATCTGAAATTTTTAAGGAAATAAGGCAGTTATGCAGAGAAAAGAGATGGGCGGACGCTGAGGCCTTGAGCCAGGAACTTACTCCAAAGAATTCCAGTGGAAGTTCATTTTTGGGTGTTAATTCGTATCAGCCGGCTGCTCAAATTCGTGTTTCTGTAAGGCATAATTGTGGTGCTCAGGGATATAAAAGCCAGCTCGATCTTAATGAAGCTGTGTGCAGGGTTGCGTATAACGCCAACAATAATGCTTTTGAGTGGCTGTCTTTTGTGTCAGCGGTCAATGACGTATCAGTTACAAAGATAACATCAAGTGGTTCGCCCGAGTTGCCTGTTGTTCGCATCGACCTGGTACGTCCAATAAGCGACAGGTCGCTTGAGACGGCAAAGACCCAGGCTGCCAGCGCAGTGAATGTAAAAAAAAACGATCAAACAGAAGAAAAGTGCGATTATTTATGGGAGGTAAAGACTGATATTACAAAAGATGGCATATTGGTTTTATCGGGGCGTTCTGATGAGGGAGTTTCTTTTGCGGCGGCAGTGGCGGTAATGATAGATAGCGGAGAGCAGCGGCTTATGCCCATTCCTGCTACCGTCCTGCATAGTGCTGGTCATCGAGCTGAAATAAAAAATGCCAAAAGCATAATTTTTTTAGCAAATGTATATGTTGATACAGAATGCAGTAATCCTGTTGACGAATGTTTGTCTCGGTTGAGGCATATTAAGAAAATCACTTTTAAAGAACTATACGATTCGCATGTCGAAGATTACAAATCTTTTTCTACTCGATGTTCTGTCAATTTGGGCGGTCAGACATTTTCAGAAAAAACCAACACCGAATTATTGCAGGATTGCAGAGAAAAATCAGAAGCTTCGCCTGTCCTTTTAGAAAGAATGTTTGAAATGGGGCGATACCTTATGATTAGTGGCTCGCGTCCTGGAAATCTGCCTCTTAATTTGCAGGGTATCTGGAATAATGACCTTTCACCGGCCTGGAGTTGTGATTTTCATTATAACATTAATATTCAGATGGCGTACTGGTCCGCAGAGGTAGCCAATCTTTCAGAATGTCATTTGCCGTTGGCCGAGTTGCTTAATCAGCAAATTCCCGCTTTTAAAAATAATGCAAAGCGGATTTTTGGCATGAATGGATTAATGTTGCCAAACTGTTCAGACCTGACTGGGCGGTTTAATATGGGATTTTGGAATTTATCTCCATGTACGGCGGCCTGGATGTCGCAGCATTTGTGGTGGCATTGGGAATATACGCAGGACAAAAATTTTCTTCAGAATAAAGCCATTCCATTTATGACAGAAGCCATCAAATTTTATCTGGACTATATTCAGATAGACGATGGCGGAAATATAATAATCACACCTGGGTATTCGCCAGAAAACAAAGCTGATGACAGAAATGCGTTCTTTGGCCAAAATGCCGAGATAGATTTAGCTTTTATCAAAGAACTTTTCGGAAATTATATAAATGCCGGCAGCAATGTCGATGTCGATGGGAAAATTGTTTTGTCCTGTAAAAAATTACTCGAAAAGTGGCCCGAACCCGGCATAGACAAAGACGGCAAGCTGTCTGAAATGGAAGATGCCGTATATGACCACTTTCAAAGGCACCTCTCTCATCTGGTAGGGTTATATCCCGCAAGCATTGTCAGCGCGGAGTCGGATCCGAAATTGCTCAATGCTTATCGCAAAGCGATGGAACATCGTAAATACTGGGGATTCGATGACTGGATGGATTTTACATGGGTGTGGATGGGATTATTGCATGCAAGATTAGGAGAAGCTGAAGAGGCCGCAAAGTGTTTGGACGTTATGGCACAAGCCTTTTTCATGGATAATCTTTTGAGCAGTTGTTTTGATTTTAGACGACTGGGCTGGGGGACTGTTTGGGCGGACACATCAGGCGATACCCCATGGTTATTCCAGGTGGAAGGAAACATGGGAGTAACGGCTCTTATTGCCGAAATGCTTTTGCAATCACACAATGGTGTGGTTCGTATTTTGCCGGCGTTGCCAGGTCGTTGGCCGAACGGACAGTTCAGGCGGCTAAAAGCTCGCGGTGGTTTCGAGGTATCTGCGATATGGGCGGAGAGTCGCGTTCGACTAATTGAAATCAAATCGATATGCGGTAGTTCTGTTGATATACGGATTCCTGCTAAGTGTGCCGGTACTGCGACAGTAATGTCTAAGGATAAAGTTATTTGGGTTGGGGAAATTAAACATCCTAATCATCTTTGTACATTTGATACGGTGCAAGGTAACGAATATAAAATTTCAATAGATTATCAATAGTAATAGCGCAGTAAGGTTAAGCAATGGGTGTTTGATATTGGGTGTGTCGCCTAAAACCGTCAGCCATTATGTTGTGATTTAATCAAAAAGAAAGGAATTCTGATGAAGAGGTATTTATGTATAATACTGGTTCAGGCGATAATCTTTCTATGGGTGGTGGTTTCTGCCGTAACAGGGGCAGATGTCAGCAATCATAATGGCGGCATGGGAGAAAATGCAGCGCGGGACTTTGCAGGGCTTAATGATACGCTCGATAAAACTTTAGGTAACTGCACATGGATATGGGGCGGTGATAATCCACGGCCCATAAATGAATTTAGATTGTTCCGCAGGGAATTTGTTCTTGATTACAAATCTACGAATGCGGAAGTTTGGGCCTTTGCTGAATTTCGCTATAAAATGTTTATCAACGGGCAATTTGTTGCGACCGGACCGATGCCGTGCCAGCCTGACCATCGCTTGGTTGACAGATATGCTATTTCCAAATATCTGAAAGCCGGCAGGAATTCCATAGCATTCATTGTACACTGCCCGGGGATAATGACGGGGCAGTGGACGCTTTGCGATGCAGCGCTAATGTGCGCAATACGTGTGGACGGCAAAGAAGTATTGCGAACAGATTCAAGCTGGCGGACGACCAGATGCGATGCATGGCACAAGCCGACCGAACTATGCGGGTTTGGAAAAGGATGGCAGGAGTGGTGTGTAATGAGGGAAATTCCCAATGGGTGGATGGAAACCGGTTTTAACGACGAAAGGTGGGAGTCTGCGATAATCCTTCCATACCTTTCCGGCGGCAGCGCACGCGAGCTTGTTGAAAATTATGTGGGATATCCGACATTAAGGCAGTATTCGGCACTGCGGCTGGTGAATTCAGGATTGACGGACAATCTTGTTCCCGGAGTTATGACGTCGCTTCCATACTTTTCCGGCGGCAGCGCACGCGAGCTTGGAGAAGCTATGCGCAAAAATTATACGGAAAACTGGAACCGGTGGGAAAAAATGTTTGGGCGATGGAACATCAATACTGACCAGCCGCTTGACAGCGATATTAAAGTGCCTGAGCCAATTGCTTTACGAGCGTTTATGGAAAAGCATGTTGATGCTAATGGCGCATTTGAAATCAAAACAAACTTGACAGTGGAGAATATATTTCCAATAATTATTAATGACAACACTGCGGCATTGCAGGAGATAAAAGCAAACAGCAAATATGTTTTACTCGACCTCGGGGTGGTGCGGTCTGGGTTTATATGTTTGACAATAAGAAGCGCAAGCGGAGGTACTGTTGATATTGCGTATGATGACAGATTACAGCCGGAGGGCCGAATATATCCATTTCGTGCAACACCAAATTGCGAGCGGGTGGAAATGCCGGCGGGAGAGGCCTCATGGACAGGATTTTTTGAACGTGGATTGCGATATATGCAGATTACGTTCAGAGATTTCCACGGGGATATAAAAATAGAAAATGCGGGCGTTATCGAAACATTAACGGTTGGACAGGACAGGCCGAACGCAGAATTTAGCACCAATGATAAGACACTTAATAAAATCTGGAAAGCGGCAAAAGAAACGGTGCGACTGTATTGTAATGGCTGTGGTGCGGGTGATCCGACACGCGAACGGGTACACTGGTTCCACGATGACACAATGGCGTTGCGAATGGCGTTCTACTGTTTCGGAGAGTGGAGAAACTGGCGCAGGGCACTGGAATTAACCGCACAGTCCCAGAATGCGGATGGTTCCTTTCCGGTAATATCTCCCGGACAATTCGAAGACTGGAATATGGTAACCGGTTCCTGTTATTGGGTAACGGCGGTAGAAGAATATGTTAGTACTACAGGGGATGAGGCATTTGGAAAACAAATGCTTGAACATGTCAAAAGACATATTGAATTTCAGAAGCGTTTTATAAATGGAGATGGCCTGCTCTACGAGACGCCTGGAAGACGATTTTTGTCGTGGGCGGACGGGGTGCCTCGCACACCGTACAAGCCGGGCGAGACATGGGCAAAACAAACACGTGCGAGTTGGGGCGATTTTTTTGATCCTCCGACGCGCGGTTACAATGCTATTATTAACACATACTGGATTTGGAGCTTGAACTCGGCAGCAAAACTTGCACAGCGGCTTGAGAATACTGAGTTGTCGTTGGCGTGGACGGAATTGGCTGAGCACGCAAGGACTGCATACGAAAAACGGTTCTGGGATAATAGCGCTGGATTATACAGAGATAATGTGTGCTTTGATGCAAACGGAACTATAAATAAGCCAACGTTCTGTGAATCAACATTATTTCTTATGATGCGGGCAGGAATTCTTGAACAGACAAAAGGGCTTAAATGTGTGGACAGAATTTTCGAGCCGAATTTTGTGTGCAATCGTACCAGTGGAGGGCTTGATTTGAGCGCGCTTCCAATATTCCTGATAAAAGCGGGACGTATGCGCGATGCACTCGATATTTATCTGGATAGGTGGGGTCAGCCGATACTTGCTGGCGCGACGACCTGTGGAGAGGAATTTTTCCGAGATACCGGAAATTCAGATTGCCATATTCATGGGGCTACGCCTGCCAGAGATTTCATCGAGTTTGTGGCTGGTATAAAAATATCCGGGCCGATGTGGTCAGCGGTGCGGTTTGAGCCGCAGTCTGATGCACCCGACTTGAAATGCTCTGTTCCAACCCCTCGTGGGACGATTAGCGTTGAAATCCAAACACGCAGCGACAAAAAGCGAATGTTAAGTTATTCGGTGCCTGATGGCTGCAAGGCGACAAGAATTGTTGACGGCAAAGAAATGGCATTGTCGCAAAGCGGAATATTTCAAATCGATTAAAGATGAAGCGGGTTTATAGAACGAAGGAATTTTAAAAAAAGAGATAGAGCTGTGTCTGCGGATAAGCATAACGTCTGGCCGCCCAAAAATAAAAAAAAGCGATTTGTGCATTACTATGAATTTGAATATTTTTATTACCTTTAGGAGAATAGAAAGATGGCTCCATGTAAAATTAGTTCTTGTGTTTTTTGTATCGGTGTTATTTCTATGGCTTCATGGGCGGTAACTCATAGTGATGCGGAAGCGGATAAACTCGCTTATGAAATTGAAAATAGTGTTATGGCGGCAAATACCGCTTTCACTGTTTCAAAAGATTGTGTGTCTGTCGAATCATATGCCAGATTTGTTCGCATCGGTAAATGGAATGAAGTCTGGACGGGTGCTGACGGCAAGCCGGAAGTGCGGAAAGTGAAAGGGAAAATTTGGACTAAGGCTATTCAAAAAGCGTTAGACGAACACTTAACCGTAAAAATTCCATATAGCTCAAAGCCCTATTACATCGATGCTCCGTTGGTAATCAGTTCCGGTCATGCTCTGATTGTTGACCCGAAAGCCGAAATCCGACTCAAGCCTGACACAAAAACCTGTATGATTCGTAATCAGCATCTATTCAATGGTCAGAAGGGTGTGGTGTCCTTGGGCGAGAATAATACGGATACTGAGATTCTAATTGAGGGTGGTATTTGGACAACGCTGGCGACATCTGTTGATGAGTCAAATGGAAACAATTCAGGCTATGCCGATTCCGCAGACTCTTGCCTCGGTGCATACGGGGTTATATTACTGCATAATATTCGGAATGTTACGGTACGCAACCTTACAATCAGGCAGTGCCGTGCTTTTGGAATTCAGATAGGAAACGCATCGCATTTTATGGTTGAAAATGTTCATTATGATGAGCACCGTCGGGATGGCGTTCATGTAGAAGGTCCTGCAGAGTATGGTGTTATTAGAAAAATTGACGGCATCACCCTTGATGATACGGTTGCTCTTAATGCATGGGACTGGAGAATTTGCAGCATCACTTTCGGACCGATATCTCATGTTTTAGTGGAGAATATCACTGGAGGCCCCAATAGTCATTCCTCTGTCCGACTCTTGCCGGGAACAAAGAATTTTCCAGGAGGCGCTCAAGTTGCCTGCGACATCAGCGATTGCGTAATTCGCAACACAAGCGAAATTTATAACTTTAAAATGTACGATCAGCCCAACGAATTAGTTGATTTCGCTGACCCGATTGGTAACATCAGGAACATTCATTTGAATGGAATTAAAACCAGTTCTTTGCTTAACATGAGAATTAGAAATTTCAAATACCGGAACGAGAATGAAGGGCTGATCCAGGTGGGGGCCAATGTGGACGGACTGTCCATTAGTGACGTAGAAATTGGGACATCTGATATTGAAACGCCGCCTTCGGATTTCAGGTTGGTTGATGTCGGTCCCAAAAGCTATACCAACACAAATGGCGATCCTAATGATCCATCGGTATGGGTTGAGGTATATTCACCAGATAGGGACGCTATCGTTCGCCATCTTAAGATTCAAGATGTATATTTTACACGAAAAAAAGGGACGAATTATGAGAAAACCAAGATTCCTGCTATCAATCTTGTTCGCATAATTAAACAAAAAGTAAATTCAGATTATCCGATTACGACTCCAAAAGGAGGCACTGGAAAGGGGGTATTAATCCCGTGAACAAGATGTGTTGATAATGTTGGCATACGGATTCCTATTCGAGCGTACCGGAACCGAGAAAATAATATCGGAAGATAATATTTAGGTTGGGTAAATTAAACATCCTAATCATCTTTGTACATTTGATACAGTGCAAGATAGCGATAAAAGTTTAATAGATTATCAAGAGTAATGTAGTAAGGAAAAAAATGGTATTAGCAGAACATGCCGAAAAGGCAAAAATAGAGTTGTCCATTCTTGGTCCAAATGCCAATGAATCAGAATTCATTTCGCTTGAAAAATGTAGTGATGATAGTTTTCACGTTGGTAGAAATGGTGTCAGGTGTATATTGACAACGCGAGACAGAAAGGTCGAATTTGTTTTTTTAGAAAGTGGGGTTCTTGCGTATATTAAATCCTCACTTGGTTATCCGGCGTATTATGCGGTACAGCCAACCCGAATACAAAAGCCAGTTGACGCGGTTTTGATGGACTTGGATGGAACGACCGTACGGAGCGAAGATTTCTGGGTATGGATAATAGAGCGGTCTGTCGCAAGTGCGACCGACAATGCGAAGTTTAGACTGGAAGAGTCAGATATTCCTTATGTTTCAGGGCATAGTGTTTCAGAGCATTTGGAATACTGTATTAGGAAATATTGTCCTGGTAAAACGCTTGAGCTTGTACGTGAGTATTACTTTGAGCATTCCCGCAGAGAACTTAATGAGATTATGCAAGGTCGTGGTCGTATAGATGCATTTTCACCGACTACCGGACTTAAAGACTTTTTGCTCGGCATTAAGGGCAAAGGAATAAAAATTGGGCTGGTCACTTCTGGATTGTATGAAAAAGCATGGCCTGCGATTATTTCGGTCTTTAGACATCTGAATATAGACGACCCTCAAATTTTTTATGATGCCATCATTACTGCTGGTTTTCCTTTGAGAAAGGGTGATGTTGGCACACTCGGCGAGCTTTCTCCCAAACCACACCCTTGGCTCTATTCTGAATGTAGCAGAGTGGGCATGGGAATAGCCGTTGAAAAAAGATTTCATGTGGTTGGCATAGAAGACAGTGGAGCAGGCATCTGCTCGCTGAAACTTGCGGGATTTGCGCCAATTGGAATCGCCGGAGGTAATATAGTTGAAAGTGGCACTAAAGGACTGTGTGAACATTATTGCGAGAATTTTGAACGGATATATGACATAATTTCATCGCATTAATACATGACTAAAGAATTGAGCTATGATAATGTTTGTTCATGGCCAATGTTATTTTGTAAGGACAAGATATGACATATCAGAAGCGCATATTGTGTTGGTTGATAGTATTTATTAGTGGTGTTCAAGCAGGAATTGCCAAAGCCGATGCATCGGCCTTTTCCAGTGCCGACGGGCAACGGGCTATTGACATTGCCTCGCTACAGAAATGGGCAGGCGGTGCTTTTGCCAATCCATGTACCAATGCAAGCCCAGGACAAAGCCGGTTGCGCGTACCGTTTTCGTTTAAGTACAATGATATAAATTCGGACAAGTTTTTGGATATTTGGGAATACTCCACTACGCGTGAACGCACTGAACGCGGATTGAAGCAGATCAATCGCTACAAAGATCCCAATAGCGGCCTTGTTCTCGAATGCGAAATTATTGAATATGCCGATATGGCAGCGGTTGACTATGTTTGTTATTTGACTAATACAGGCGACGCTAATACACCAATAATAGAGCAGTTGATGCCGCTCGATACGCCGGACTTACTGGAAGTTAATAAAAATGATGCAGTTGTGTTGCGGTGGTCAAATGGCGACGACGGGGGGAATGATTCGTTCCTCTGGCACGATGAAAAATTATCTACGGGGGTGTCCAGGTCATTTAGTCCTATCGGCGGACGATCAAGTAATAGAAAATTTCCTTTTTTCAATTTAAAAGGTACCGACGGTGGCTGGATTATTGCCGTCGGGTGGACGGGACAGTGGAAGGCGGAGTTTGTTCGAGAAGCAAATCATGTCAGTGTTTGCGCCGGTATGGAAAAAACCTGTTTTTATCTGCGGCCAGGCGAGCGGGTGCGAACCCCCCGTATTGTGATGCTCCGATGGACTGGTCAAGACATGATGTACGGGCACAATCAGTTCCGCCAGCTTATGTTGAAATATTACATACCGCGACAACAAGGGCAACTCGCAGTTCCACCTATTGCTCATACGCCATGTGAAGAACCTCTTATTCACAACCGACTGACAAATGAACTCAAAGAAATAGCGGCTATTCGAAAACTTGCCAGCATGGGGGCTGAGGCCTATTGGGCGGATGCGGTCTGGTTTCCGCATCCATTTACAACTAATGCCGGTAATTGGTATTGCAGGCCTGAAGATTTTCCGCGCGGCTTGCGGCCGCTTGCTGATGAAGCACATCGACTAGGTAGGAAGTTCATTTTGTGGTTTGAGCCAGAGCGTGTGTATGAAGGGACTGAGTTTGACAAACAGTATCCTGAGTTTCTTTTACGCGCAAATAAGGGCCAATTCGAGAAAATTCAGTGTATTTACTCATGGGATGATAAGTCACGACTGATTAACCTCGGCAATCCGGATGCACGTAAATTTATTACTGAGTTCATAGACCGATGCATTAAAAAATGGCAGGTTGATGTTTATAGACAGGATTTCAATATTGAGCCGTTGAGGTTTTGGAAGGCAAATGATACGGATGACAGACAGGGCGTTACCGAAATGAAGTATATCGAAGGCCTTTATATATTTTGGTCAGACCTGCTCAAGAACAATCCGGGATTAACCATAGATAATTGTGCCAGCGGCGGCAGACGAATTGATATTGAAACATGTAGCATGTCATATCCGTTATGGAGATGTGATCGGGACGATATTGCCGGTGAACTTAAGGTCGAAGCAAATGGGCCGTTGATGGCAATGTCAGAGCAGGTTATGTTCAGCGGGCTTGCATTGTATGTACCATTTCAAGGTGGGCAGACTTGGGATATGCATCCATACACATTTCGCAGCGCAATGGCGTCTGGCATTGTTCTGCCGGGGAATATAATGCCTGATAATTTTCCGTCTGAGCTGGCTCGGGCAGGTATTGAAGAATTAAAGGGGCTTCGCCCGTTTTTTGAAGGTGATATTTATCCCCTGATGAAGCTCACGATTGACCAAGATGCTTGGTATGCTTATCAGCTTGATCGGCCGGATATGAAGCAAGGATATATATTTTTCTTTCGTCGTCTCCAAAGCGATATCATCACCTGTGAGGTCGAATTGCATAATATCGATTCAGAGGCTCAGTATATGGTGAGTATTACGCCAGAGACATACAAGATGGGAAAATGGAAACAGGTCAGTGGTGGTGATTTGAAACGAATCAGAATGACGATTGAGCAAAAGCCTGGTTCAGCACTACTACGATATAAATTGAAGCAAAAATGAAAATGTGTCATATTGGAAACATAACGGGTATAGCAAAAAAAGAGGATAGTTTTGGGTTATATCTTTTCAGCGGAATTGAAAAATAGTTTTATAAAAAGATCTGCACTGAATAGTGGTAGCAAGTCGAGGCTGTATGACGCAACATTGATAGGTACCTGTAGGCAAGATGGTAATTTTATAATATTTTTCGAGTTAGCGATTTATATATTGAAAGGTTTTGAGATATGACTCCGCGTGAGCGATGGCAGGCAGTATTGAACCGTAGGCCGGTGGATCGTGTGCCTTGTGATATATGGGCAACTCCGGAAGTGGTGGACAAACTATGTAAACATCTTGATTGTAAAGATAGTTGGGCGATGGTTGACAAGCTCGGCATTGATTTACCATATAATTTAGATCCGAGGTATGTTGGCCCGGTTTTGGCGGAGGGTAGCGACTATTGGGGCATCAACTATAAGAAAGTAGATTACGGGACAGGGATATATAGTGAAGCGACAAGTTATCCGCTTGCGCATGCTGAAACAGTCGCGGATTTTAATAATCATCCTTGGCCAAAGGCAGACTGGTTTGATTATTCGGCACTGAAAGAAGAGAGCAAAAGGAATTCACATCGGCCTATACGTACTGGTTGGATAGAACCCTTTTTATTCTATTCAAGTTTGCGAGGGTCGGAACAGGCCATGATAGATATGATAGTATCACCGGCGATGGTCGAATGTGCGTTTGATCACATCTTTGATTTTGGCTGCAAACGCCTGGAAAGAATATTGGAAGCAACAGGTAGTATTGATCTAATTATGCCAAGCGAAGATTTAGGCTCACAGCAGGGGCCGCTATTTTCGCTTGAATGTTTCAGGCGTTTTCACGCTCCG
>MHXU01000020.1 GCA_001824555.1 Planctomycetes bacterium GWC2_45_44 | reverse complement strand
TTGTGCAAGTGAAAAACTTGCGCGTTTTCGCAAATTGTTTTTTTCGTAGTCAGGTCATTTTAAAGATTCCCATTTATAAGATACCAGACGAGAATACAGAATACAGTAGTCAGTAGACAGTAGAAGCAGTATTCGTTTGGTAATGTTAGACGGCTTTTGGCCGCCGGCCTCCAACGTCGCCACTGGACGATTCTGCCAAAGAAGTTGGGCGGTTTTTCACGCTGGCAACGTTCTTACGCAGACACGACTACTCAACACCAACATCCTGTCGGAGTGAGAGAAAGTTCCGCACATCCGTGTGCGAAAGACCCCTGATTTTTATGCCGCTGTGGGTCTTGGCGGCTCTGGTGATAGAAGTTTGTAATTTATGATTTTGCTCTTTGATTCCGCGTGGACAGCAAAGCTGTCCACCCTACCGAGAGCCTTTTTAAAATGCCGGGCTTCTATTTCAGAAAAATTGGCTCCTTTCATAAAATTAGTAGTCAGTATTCAGTAGACAGTAGTCAGTAGTTTTGGAATCGGCAAAGCCGATAGAATTTTAATGACCGCTCCATCATCCGCCGTCGCTGAAGCTATGGCGGGACAAGCTGTCGCGGCTCTGTTGGGTCTCTGCATTACATAATAACTTGCGCGTTTTTGCTGAAAATTGGCTGAAAATTTAAAGGGGTGATTTTGTAAGTGGTTGTGATATATGGATATAAATTTTTTTAATTTTTTTTAGGCGCGCAAGTTTTTGCTTGCGCAAATGGCTGAAGAGGATATCCCCTATTTCCAGAATTGTTTAGTCCTGAATAAAACTTGCAAAAACCGTCGAAAAATTGTAGAAGCTTTCATTTTTTGCAATTCACTTACAGATCCTTAATATCCAGAAACGATTTTTTAGCGTAAAAATAGAATTTTTCTTCAAAATTGCCCAAAAAAAATCAAAAAAAGTGTCCAAATTTACGCAAATTCTCCTTTTTTTCAAAAGTTTAAATACTTAATTTGTGGACAGTTATGGCCGATATAAGATATGTGTAAAAATTAAAAATCAAAGATTAAAAATCAAAATTGAGGAATCGGCCAAAAGGCCGAGACTATTTTTATGAAGATGAAAATGACAAACTTCAAAAAAAGCGTGTTAGCAGTAGTAATAATTTCAATTCTCGCGACTGCTGTTTGTGCCGAGGTAGTGCAGGAACAATTAAATTCTCCGGTAGCGGCTGGGACTTTTTACGACACCGGCTACGAGCTTTACGCCTCCAAAGACGCAACTTTCTCTTCGGCGATGCAGGCGGTTATATTTCTTAACGCCGCGATAGAACTCGACAGCAGGGCGAATTATGTGCTCGGCGATATAATCAATATCGCCTGGCAGTACCCGGATAAGAATTTTTCGGAAGTCGTAAAACTTGCATTAAGCCAATATATCGACCGTTCGACAGACCTCGAGATTGCGTCCAAAGCCGTTGGGTATCTCCTGGAAAGGCTCGACAATCGCGAACAGCGCGAACAGTTGCTGGCAGTTATAGCGCAGCAAATGAAAGACAAAAATGTAATGTTCACGTCCGATGTTTTGGCGCAGCTTGGTTTTTTAAAGGCTGAAACAGCGGATGTAAATGACGCTCAAATGTATCTGATGCAGGCGTTCGCGATGAACAAATATAATCGGCTCGCTTTTTCCAAACTTGCCGAGCTTGCCGACAGCGGCGGGCAGTCTCTGCCGGATATAGTTTATCTCCAGAATTTCCGTTACGCGGTCAGGTCGAATCCGCTCGATATCGATTCGGCGTTTTCGTTTTCGCAGTATTGTCAGGCATTAGGCCTCTTTACCCCCGCGTCGGCAGGATATAAGTATTGCGCGGAATTAGCCAAATATGCCGGCGGAAAAGATTCCATCGAGCCGAAACTGTGCAGACCGTGGATATTGAGCAGTTATAACGCCGGACAATATAACCAGTGCAGGGATATTTTGTGGCAGGTTCGCAACGGCGGGGGGTTTGATGTGCAGGTTGAAGCGTTCGCGGCCGCGGCGGCCACAATGGCCGGCGATGGGCAGACGACTAAGGCGATATTTGACGCGATAGAGGCAAGGGGCAATAAAATTCTCGCAGGCGAGCTGAAAGTTTCCACTTCTGAAATTATTGATTACGCGTGGTTTTACGCTTTTGCCGTCGGGACTCCCAATCCGGACGATATGCTCACCTGGGCGACAAAGGCTTATGACAGCGACGCCAATTCCGCTGATGCTGCTTCGCTTTTTGCTTACGCGCTTATAAAGAACAAACAACTCGATATCGCCAGACCGATGCTTGAAAAAATCGAAAATTCACTTCCTTCGACCGGTATGGCTAAGGCTGAACTTCTTATAGAAAGTCAGGACAGCAATTCCGCTGTCGCAATACTTAAAGGTGTCATCGCTTCTGCGCCGGGCAGTTTTGAGGCGCAAAGAGCCGCGGCAAAACTTAAACAGCTTGGCTCGGAATATATTTCGCCGGTCAACGTCGATGCGTTTAATTCCGCTCTGGCGGGCGATTTCGGGCAGAAATTTTTCAGTCCGTTCATCGAACCTGAAAAAATGATTAAGTTCGAGTTTAAGGTTCAGGGAACTGCGTTTTCTTATGGCAGCGAAATTAAGGGCAGTCTTGTGGTCGTGAATAACTCCGCCGAGCCGATGCTCGTCAGTCCCGACGCGATGGTGAAGGGCAATATAAGAATTGACGCTCGAATAGCGGGCGATTTAAACGAGCAGATACCCGCTCTGATAACAAAGAAGGTTCGTCCGTCTTATGAAATCAGGCCTGGCAGCGCGTTGTTTATTCCCATTCGTCTCGACACCGGCAGGGTAAGAGAAATTCTCGAAAGCTATCCGCAGGCGGAACTGAATCTTGAATTTGTCGCGTACCTCGACCCGCAGATGTCAGCCGATGGAAAAATAACTAACCTGCTCAAAACGCCTCCGGCACGAATAGTTCTGAAACGCCGCAAACTCGACCTTAATACCCAATATCTCCAGCAGAGACTTGACGCGATAAAGAAGGGTCATCAGGGTCAGAAGGCTCAATCAGCCCAACTGTTCGCCGGTCTTTTGACTGAACAGCAGAAATTGAGGCAGGACGGCACTAAATATAAATTTATGTATGCCGAGTCGGAATTATTGAGTTCTGCGTTGGCAAGATGCCTTGTCGAGAATGACTGGGTGCTGAAAATTCAAACGATGGCGGCTATGCAGAGAATGAAGCTGGATTATCGAATTACAGAGACGATTTCGGAGGATTTGCGTAATCAGTATTGGCCGGTAAGGCTGATGGCGGTGTTTGTTCTTGCCAAAAACCAGCGGAATTTTGCGCCTGTTTTGGCCTGGACGCAGCAGAACGACCCGCACCCGTTAGTAAGGCAGATGGCTTCGATTCTTGCCGGCGGCAGCGGTCTTGACGAGCCTAAGACCAGTCCGAAAGACGATGCTCAAACTCCCGTGCAAAAATCAGCGGATATTGCCGATGGCAATGGTATTAGCGAGCCTAATTTAAGTCCACAGGTCGATGTTCAATCTCCTGTGCAGAAATCGCCTGATATTGCCGATGACAACAGCAATCCTGACGAGCCTAACGCGGGATTATGAAAAAATTTATATTCACAGCAATATTCATATCTGTAATTTCGGTGAACTGCTTTGCGGAAGCAAATACGCCGGACGCTAATGTTCAACCGATTAAGGCGGTAGCAGCGGCAGTTCCTGACGCTAATGTTCAATCAATTATTGCCACAACGCCCGATGCCAACGCCCCACTAATCAAAACTCCGAGAGTAGGGACGCAGAACGCCAATGTTCAGGCGATTAAAACCGCAAAATCCGTAATACTTGACGTTAATGTCCTATCGATTAATACCACAATAAAAATAACACCTGACCCCAACGCGCAACTGTTTAAAGCTGTGGAAGACGGCAACCTGACAAAGGTGGCCGGCGTTTTATTCAGTGGCGTAGATGTAAATATAAAAAATAGAGATGGCGAGAGTCTTTTGTGGCTCGCGGCGCAAAACGGGCATATAGAGGTCGTCAAACTTCTCGCAGATAAAGGCGCGGACATCAATTCGGTAACATCCGGCGGCATAACTCCCTTAGCCACGGCATCGTACGAAGGCCATACGGAAATTGTCAAACTGCTTTTGGACAAAGGGGCAAACGTTAATACAAAAACAGAAGATGGCACATCTATACTATGGGCGGCATCCGCTAATGGTTTTACGGATGTCGTCAAGGCGCTTTTGGAAAAGGGGGCTGATGTTAATACAACAACAACGGACGACGGCACAAACGCGCTGTGGGCGGCTGTCGCTAACGGCCGTGCGGAGATTGCCAAACTGCTTTTGGATAAAGGTGCCGATGTAAATACAACAGCTAAAGATGGCACAACCGCTCTGCAATTAGCATCTGGCGGAGGATACGCGGATATAGTCAAGCTGCTTATAGAAAAAGGAACAAATATAAATACAAAGACTGCCGCCGGCACGACCGCTCTGCAGTTAGCATCCGGCGGAGGATTTGCGGATGTCGTCAGGCTGCTTTTAGATAAAGGCGCTGATGTAAATTCAACGACTAATGATGGTACAGGCGCCTTGCAGATGGCATCTTGTGGAGGCTTTGCGGATATAGTCAAACTGCTTTTGGATAAAGGCGCTGATGTAAATTCAACAACCGCCGATGGCACGACTGCTCTGCAATTGGCATCTGGCGGAGGATATGCGGATATCGTTACGATGCTCTTGCAAAAGGGCGCGAATGTAAATACCGCAACTACTATCGGCACAACCGCTCTGCTGTTGGCATCCGGCGGAGGCTCTGCGGTTGTAGCCGCACTGCTTTTGCAAAACGGCGCCAATGTTAACGCTGGAACAGCAGACGGCATAACGCCGCTATGGCTGGCATCAAGTAACGGCTATGCGGATGTTGTCAAAGTGCTTTTGACGAAAAACGCCAATTTAAATACGCTGGCATCCGGCAGCGGCATAATTGCCATGATGCCGGCATCTACACGCGGCTATGCGACCAGCTATGCAAGCATCGTCAGGCGATACATAAGAAAAGCCAAAAATTACGCAATGGGAGCCGATGCGAAGGTAACGCCTCTGGCAATAGCGAAAAGGTTTGGCTACACGGATGTCGCTCAACTGCTCCAGCAGGCCGGTGCAACGGAATAATACCAGTGGGTATATTTAATTGCGCGTTGAACAATTCGTAAGTATTTATGCCGGCTTCGCTTGCCCGCGTATAACGGGCGCAATTTATTTAAGGCCGTTGGTATAAAAGCAGTCCGACGGGGCGGAAAATTTAAATATTTTTTCACCTGTTTTGTGTCCCTTATATGTCCTTAATATGTTTGCGCCTTTTGGCAAAAGGGGTTATGGCGGGGGGGCATATTTAATTTAGTTTTAAAATTAACAAATTTTTTGTTGTCAAAACGCATTGTTTTTTGTACTATTCTCGCCTCAAATCGAATAACCTATAAAACTTTACAATTGAGATGTTTTGAAAGGAAATTTTTATGCCGGCAAAAGTGAACGAAGATAAATGCACCGGCTGCGAGGCATGCGTAGATGCCTGCCCGGCCGAAGCGATAAAAATGGTTGAAGGTAAGGCATCCGTAGATGCTGATACCTGCGTTGACTGCGGCGTTTGTGTGGACGAATGCCCGGTTGAAGCGATTGAGATGGATTAACCTCTATCGCCAAAAAAGTTAAAAAGTAATTGTGGTCCCATCGTCTAGGCCGGTCCAGGACACCGGGTTTTCAACCCGGCGACAGGGGTTCAAATCCCCTTGGGACTATTTCCATAAGCCCTTATTTGACAAGGGCTTATTTTTTCAAGTCATCCCCACTACATCTAATACTACATTTAATGCTTGACTTTTTAAAAAGATAAAATATCATATTTTGTAACTATTTTGCTGATGAAAGGGATGTCGATGGCTAAAAAGCGTAAGGGAAGGCCAGCTAAATATGTTGTTGATTATAATGGCAAACCTGTTGTTGGCTTGTCATATAACAAAGCCGTTGGTCAACATTACAACACCCACTACAAAACGGAAACCAAGGGTAAAATGGTTTATTTTGGCGGCGATAAAGATGAGGCCATTTTTAAATTCCGTCAGTGGGAATCAAAAAGAGGTAAAAAACATGTCGAATTTGACATTGCCCCCCAAGAAGTTGAAGTTGAGCACACCGCTATCAAAGAATTATCTGATGAATCTGTAAAAGTTCTTAACGAATTGAGAGAGCAAGCAGGTTTGCCCCCAAGGGAGGGGAACATTCTTGAATTTGGAGTTGATGGCGACTTGGCAGCCTTTGGCGACGATACAAAGATAACGTCAACTTATAATGTTTCAGAACAGATCTTTTGGAGTAAAGCAAGGGAACTAATACTTAATGACATCGATGAAGCTCGAAAACGTCTAAATATAAATATCAAAATTGACGCAAATGCTCAAAGCTCTGTGAAGCTTGCAAATGTTTATGAGGTTTTCAAGCGGCATCCTAAATATGCAAATCTAAGTGATAAAAACCGTACCGAAGCATCTTGGAAAGAGTTTTTGAAAAGTGTTGGAAATAAGCCGATTCAACTCATAAGCCTAAAAGATATTATAAATTATCGAGACCATATCTTATCTCAAAAAATAAGTCCCAAAACAATATCCAATACCTTTGGCTGTATCAAAGGCATTATAAAAACTGCAAGCAGAGAAACTCATATTGATGCTGACAGCAAATCTTTAATTGAGTTTTTAAATATGTGCAAAGTCAGGCTGTTTGCTCCCAAGCAACAAACCAAGCAAACAGCAAAATTGTTAAGTAAGCCAGATTTCCACAAGCTGTTTAATGCTACTGATAACATTAAACATAAGCTAATTCTGCTTATAGGCTTGAACTGTGCAATGAAATCATCTGATATTTGTGATATCAAAATGTCAAACATTGATTTTGTAAATAAATCTTTGGTGAAACAGCGACATAAAACAGGAATTATTAGAGCTGCTGTTTTATGGGATATTACATTGGAATATATTCAGAAATATTTAGACGAGAAGGGGGGTAATTCCGAATATCTAATTACCTGTGATATCGGTAAAGATAAAAATAAGCCATTTAAACCACATAGTATTAATGAATTTTTCGGTGATTTGAGGAATAAGGCAAATGTCAGCAAGGACGTAAAATTCGAACACTTGCGAGATAGCGTCAAAACCGTATCTGTAAAGAAAAAGCCTGAATTGCTAAAAGTAACAGACATTATAATGGGACATAAAGGGGGTATTGGCAATCAATACTTGGAACGTCAGCCAGAGATGGTAGCGGAAATATGTAAGATTGTCTATGATTATTATTTTGGTTAATTCCCATACTGCCTTTACATTCTATCCTATCCCCCCTGCCCCCCATCTATCGCATTCATCCTACCCCAAAAATTATCAATGCTTTATTTTTCTAAAAATTTTCAAATGCAGAAATAAAAAAAGTTAGGATTCCTAAATTTCATAAAAAATGCGTATCATTAAAACTTTTGAAGCCATGGTTGTATTGAGTAATAATTCCTGTAAAATAGCACACATGGAAAATTTTGCAGACAAACAATTTAAAGAATACTGGCATAAAACGGAAGTCATCCGTGAATATAAGCAGATTTTGTATACCTTTGGGGACATGAGGCTGCCATATGTATTTGTCTCTGAGCATCATAGCTACAACGATAGAGCTATTATCAGAAGAGGGGTATTGTATATCCAAAAGCCGAGCATACTTCTTCCTGGCCATTATCGTGGGCCTGAATTCAAAGAAGGTTTTGAACATTTCAATGCCCTTCCCAAAGATGCAGCGTTTATTATTAGATCAATAGGACTTCCATATTCTGAAATTAATAACAGACAGACCGCAACGGATGAAGTGGAATATGGCAGATTGCAGACAGTTATTGATAAACTCAACAACGGATTAACACAGCACGATGATACGGACACGGGACTAATAAAGGGAGCAGTACATGGCACAGATATTTCCCTAATGAGATACTCGTTAGGACTTATGGTCAAGTCTGCCCCTGAAAACATCAAACAGTTTTTTGAACACATGAGAAGACAAAGAGATGAACCAATTAGACCAGATGAGAAAATTACCAATGAGGATATTAAACGGCTATTTGGGTAAAGGTAAGAATCCTGAGAAAAACCAGTTTACCAGTAATTACCCATATTGAAAGACATGTCATCGCTGTTTTACAAATGTTACCTTTTATGGGAATACTCCACTATATGCGTAGAAGTCGGCTGTTATAAGCGTCAAATTTTTTAAAGAACATAAAAATGAAGAAAGTTATTATTACTATTGGTCTGTCTTGCATAGCAATGATGTTTTTAAATGGCTGCGTTGAGGATCAAAAGGCATCTGAAATTAGAGCAGAAAACCGACAAAACATAACAAAAATTAATTTAGGTATGACGAGAGCCGAAGTCGTGCAAATCATGGGCGATAAGACAGCCGAGATAAGTTTTGGCAAAAACACAATAACATTTACTAATCCCTACAAAAGTGAAGTTAGGGAGGTGAAAGGATTCACATACGAAGTTCTCTATTACTATACCTTTCACGACCAGTATGACTATCCATTCAAGCAGTTCGAGATTCTTGACCGTGAATTAACGCCAATAACATTCCAAGATGGGAAAGTAATTGGTTTAGATTCTGAATTTTTAGCCAAATTGTCTTCTGGAAATTAATTCTGTTAATAAATGCAGAGCCATTATTGCGTATTATACGATTAAGGATGATAGTTTTGCCATAAAAAGTATTTTTAAATAAAGTAGAACATTATGGCAGTTAAGGCAGTATTATTAATAGAAATTTCATCTTCCTCCTCCAAAAAAAGCGGAAGAGCTTGGCAACAGGCTCTTCTCTTTTTTTATGGGTAAAGTTAAAAATCTTGATATTTCAAGATAAAGTGGTATTTTATTAGGAATTGGGCTCAACAACGCAGTTGAGCAAGTGTATACAGGGTTTATAGGGGATCCTGGATAATAGAATTGAAAGGAATCCCGATATGACAGATTACAAGTTTGATGGTAAAGAACTCCATAATCGAAGTGGAAACACGATAGGAGTGCTCGATGGCAAATACATTCGTGATGGGAGAGGGATCAATGTTGGCGAGATTGACGGTATAAGCTTCCGAGATAGCCACGAGAGTAAAATAGCCGAATTTGATGGAAGGGATATTCGAGATTTAGATGGGGTTAGAATCGTCACTCTTGCTGATGTTAAGAAATCCATTGATGGAATTGTCGGTGCCCCGCTGATTGCTATGTGGCTTTTCTTTGTTCGTTAGGTGAAAATTTCTGCTTAACAAACAGATCCAGCGGCAATCTGATAAGGTTGGCTCTTTTTGTTGACAGTATACATTCGTATTATTTGCTATAATAAAATAAAGCAATGGAAGCAGTCATAAGGAGTGCAGCTAATATTCTCTGTATAAAAACTTTTTTTGTTATTTTTGTTTCTAATAACTCAAAACCAAAATTGGCAATTACATACCCCAACACAATAGAAATAATTCCTCTTGTAGATTGAATTATATTGCCGAATACAACCCCTATTACTGCAAAACAGGAAAATAGGAAAATCATTGCTATAAACCAGAAAAAAGCAAAAGGGATAGAATCCAGCCAAGCCTCTTTAGATGTATTCTGTGTAAAGAAAAGAAACATAGTTCCACAGAAACCACATAAAATATAGCAAAAGGCAGAACTTAAAACTGCTCCGTGAAGAACTCCTAAATATTTAAAATTGTCTACTAAGGCTTTAATGCTTAAATCTGAAATACAAAAAGAAAAACAAGCCAGTATAATCAGAGCTATACTTGATAAGTTTAATTTCTTCCCAGAACTGGAAAGAAGGAAAGCTGAATATGAACTCAATATAACAGCTATCCATTTTGTCAGACTTAAACTCTGATGTAAAAAAATAAAGCCTATGATTGCCAGAATGAATACCTTTAGACCTAATAGGGGTGATACTCTTGATGGGTCAGAGGTTGTTAATGCAAAAATAAAAATAATTGTCCTAATATATAAAATATGGTACTGCCTAAAAGACTTAGTGCATAATTTGAAAATTCAGGCATTTTTGCTGGCATTAAAAATAATGCTAAAGGAATAGAAACAAATCCCATAATTATATGAGATAGTGCAAACAGCTTTAAAATATCGTTGCTATGCTTTTTGACAAATATCCTAGTACATAGATAAGATATAGATTGGGAAAAAGCTGCTAAAAAGCCAAACAAGATGCCTGAATACATATATTTAATTTCCTATAAATTGACACTAATTTTTATAGCCTTCTTCAACTCTGTTAAAATCCTTTTAGAAACATATTCGTTCCCTTTTTTGTTAGGATGATTGTTATCTCCCCAATAGGGATTAGTTCCATTAGGCTTTATGTCAATCTGCATATTGGGAACATAGAAACAGTTATATTTTAAACAGACCTGCTCTTCCATTTTGCCAATTGCATCGGCGAAACTATATTTCTCAATGCCATACTCAATTTTTTCTTCTTTAACATAATCTCTTTTGCCAAAACAACTGGCAATAACTACTTTTGCTCCAGCCTTCTCTGCTTTGATTACCATGTCTTCTAAGTCTTGCTGTAACTGCTCAATAGGTCTTTTGTTCTGCCAAAAATCATTGGCTCCCAGTTCAATAATAACTATATCTGGCTTGAAGGACAAAACATCTTTGTCAAACCTTGCACAACCACCGGCAAGAGTATCTCCGTTAATTCCTTTATTGATTATTTTATAAGAAGGGAGCCATTTCTGGAGCCAATCAGTGTATCTGCCACCATCACCTCCACAGACCGTTAGACTATCACCGATACAGACAATTGTTAGCTGCCTGTGCTGGTTGCAGCCTGAGAGAAAAAGAATTAGGGGAACCAGTAGAAAAGTAACTATTCTACCAATCTGTAACTTTTTATTCTGCATATGAGCAATTTAGATGAAATTGTCAGAGTTGTAAAGAATTTCTTGAGGTATTTTATTCATTCTTCCTTGGATATTTTGATTTCAATATCTTTTGGCAATGCAAGACCACATGCAACTTGCATAGTTTTGAAAACTCCTATTGGAACAACACATCCCGCACAACAGCCCTTTAAAGTGATACGAGAAATTTCCAATATTTGGCTATTATTTTCAGGGCTGATTTCCTGATAAGCATCAATAGCACCAGCTTTTTCAAGGTTCTCTGCATAAGCACGGATTTTTTCACAAGCCGAAGTAATTTTAAATTCTACATTCTGACCGTCATTACTCTCGGCATTTACCTTGGTAGGAAATCCACATATACCAGCATCTATAGTTGTTTTAGCATTCATATCTATCTACTCCATTTTGAATTTTACTTTTTACTTTCTATCATATCTGCCAAAGTTGCTTCACTCAAAATTCTCTTTAGTTCAAATTCAGCTTTTTTAGTTACTTTTTCCATTTTTTCAGTAAATGGCTCATTTGATTTTAAGAAATTTAAGTGGTCATAGGCAATGTCTTTTATTGCCATAATAATATCTAATAAACTAATTTTATCAGGTTTTCTGGCCAAAACATAACCGCCAGAGGGTCCACGTTTAATCGATAAAATTCCAGCCTTGGAAAGGTATTTAAGTATTTTGAGCAAAAAAGGAAGTGGGATATTAAATTCCTTTGAAATCGTATGAGCCATTATTTTGTGATTCTCTTTTTGATGTAAAGCTATATAGCCCACTGCTATTAAACTATATTCTGCTGTCTTGCTCATTTTTAAAATCCTCAACTACTTCTTTTTTTCTTTTGCCGCAAGAGCCTGATATTTAGCTGCTTCACCTTGATGGTAGGCGGCTCTTGATTGATAATCAGCTACTTTCCTCTGATATTCAGCCGCTTGTTTTTGGTAATCTGCCGCCTTCTTGCTGTGATACTCTGCTTGTCTTGTTCATAATTTGACCTCTTAATTTGTAGTTCTGATTTTCTAAATTCACAGATATGGCTGTATTGTAATGCTTTAGACCAAAATATACAAATCTTTTAAATATGCCTTTTATGAGGCATATCCGTTCAAATGATTTTTATGGTTTTATCTCTGAGCCAGTCTTCCACACCAGCTCCCCAATCCCTTCTGGTGGCTTGATATCTACGAAAGTTATATTAGGGGGTAGATTTCAAGAAAAATAGGCTGGTGTGGAGAACTGGTTATTTTGACATAAGTTTGCATTAGGTTGTTTTTGAGATACAATGTTACAAAACTGCCTTAATCAGGATAACTAATGCCCTTACATTTTAAAACCATATGCAGCAGCAGTAGTGGGAACTGCCTCCTTCTGTGGACGGAAGATACAAAAATCGTAATTGATTGCGGACTCGGTTCTATGCAAAGGACAAGAGCCGTATTAACGGATAATTTTAAAAATCCAACTCATATTGATTCTATCATAATTACCCATACCCATGGCGACCATATCTCATATTACCCTTTAAGAGTAATGGAAGAATATGGGATTGATTTAAGAATTCATGAGGATAGTGTAGACCAGTTAAGAGATAAGCATTTTAATGGCATAGGGCTTGGATCACTTAAAATAAAACCTTTTACGGATAAAGAGTTTAATGTGGGGAATTTAATTATAGAACCAGTTAAGGTTCCCCACCATCCCAATTTTAATACCTATGGCTTTGTGGTTCGATATAAGCAGGAAAATGAATGGCTAAATGCAGTAATAACTGCTGATTTTAATAATGGAAGAGCAATCTCAAGACATCTTATTGATGCAGATTTTATTTATATCGAGTCAAATCATGACTTGGAATTATTGAAGAAATACCCAAATCATAATAGCCATTATCATATGAGCAATCCAAAGACAGCCAAGTTGCTTTGTCTGGCTCGTAAGCAGAGCAGAAAAGCTCCCAAGGCTGTTATGCTGGGACATATAAGTAATGAAAGAAATGAACATAAAATTGCTTTGAATGAAACAATATCAGCATTTAAGGAAAATGATATAAATATGGATTTTGAATTATCTGCCGCTCCGCTTTACGAGAGTAGTAAAACTATACAGATATGATTTTGCTTTTTTAAGATAAATGTGGTATTCTGCTGAAAATTAGGCTCAGCCGTGTAGTTGGGCAAGGATATACAGGGTTATATAGAGAATTCCAGATAAGGAGGAAGAGTATGTTTTCGAATCATGTTTACGTTTGGGCAGTGCTGGTTTTGCTGACTTTGGGAAATGGCTTGGCAGTCAGCGATGTGGATATATGGCAGAACACTTATTATGCCGAGCTTGGAACTTTGCCTACCACACAAGGCTGGCCGCTATTCGAAGGCGATGGCAGCTCACCTGACCCCACCGTTGTAAACGGTATTCTCCACCAGGGACCCACCAGTACCACCGAGTATCAGGCATGGGTCAAAGATGGTGCCTTTTGTCATTTCCGTGGCCCTGTGCCGTTCGTTATGGAGTGCAAGCTTAAGGTCATCAGTTCCAATTTCGTTGATTACGGCTATGGCTGGGGTCCAGGCTGGCATTGTACCGCCAGCGACAAGGATAAGAGCTACTTTGCATTGGGCATTACCCAGACGGGCGTTCGCCTGACCAATACATCCAGGTTTTCATACAATTCCGCAGAGAGCAGTCCGCTTGTCGCCCTCGACACAACATCTGATTTTAAAGTGTACCGACTAATCTTCTTCAACGGCCTCGGACAGCTTTATGTCAATGGTGTCCTCATCGTCACTCTGCCAATTGGCAGCATAAACGATCACTCATCATTCCTGGTGTTTGGCGACCCACACCCCCTGACTACCAGCGAGGTAGAGATCGAATATGTGCGTTTCGGCATCATATCCGAACCATCAGACTTGAATACCGACGGTGTCGTTGACTTTGTAGATTTCGCCAACTTCGCCTCTGATTGGCTCGAAAGTAGTTGCGGCTTGCCAGACTGGTGTAACGGACATGACTTTGACCAAAATGGCAATGTAGGCATGACCGACCTTGCTGAAATAGCTGAGCATTGGCTGGAAGAAATTTGGTAAAGTAATCTGGGGACACTCTATATTTAATAGAAAAAAAGAGTGATTATGCCGTTGAAAAAAGGAAATTCTAAGAAAATTATCAGTGAAAATATTAGTGAATTTCATACTGGGAAAACTTATTCCGCCACTAAAACTAAATTTGGAAAATTAAAAGCTGATAAGCAGGCCATAGCAGTTGCTTTAAGCCAAGCAGGAAAGTCAAATAAGCCAAGCAAGTTGGCGAAAGTGATAGTTAAAAAAAGAAAAAGTTAGTATTTTATAAATAATTTTATTTTTTAAAAAGGAACAATTATGGCAAAGAAAAAACTAATAACTGGTATCTGGTCAAAAGAAGAAATTAAAATTCTTAAAAAAATGTTTTGTAACATAGCTACAAAAGAACTTGCTAAAAAATTAAATAGAAAATCAAAATCAGTTGAAGCTAAGGCATCACAGTTGGGTTTAAAGAAAACAATGAAATATCTGAAAAAGATGTGGTTAAGTAAGTAGGGGAAAAGAATTGATGTTTGAGATAAATATGGTAGCGTATTAGTAATTAAACTCAGCCGTGGAGCTGAGCACAAGAGTGTACAAGGTTATATAGGAATTCAAACTTAAGGAGTAGTATAATGGCAAAGAGTGCAAAACCAGCAACAAAAAGTGAGATTATATCCAACATCGCCGAGACCACACAGCTTTCCCGCAAGCAGGTGGTGTCCGTTTTTGATGCCCTTTCAGGCCAGATTAAGAGTGCAGTGGGCAAGAAAGGTCCTGGCGTTTTTGCTTTGCCAGGTCTGATAAAGATCTTAGTCATTAATAAGCCAGCCACCCCAAAACGTAAAGGCATCAATCCGTTCACAAAACTGGAGCAGGTCTTTGCGGCCAAGCCAGCTCGCAAAGTTATCAAGGTTCGGGCTTTCAAAGCTCTCAAGGACATGGCTAAGTAACGGACTAAGGTGCCGTTATAATCCCGGATGGCGTATAATACTTGCATTAAATAATCCTCCTCTTTAGGAGGTTCACACGGCAGGACGGTTCCTCCTCTACCGCCTGCCTTTTTTTGTTGAATTCTTGAAAACTTTTAACGGCTATATGGGAAAAGGTAATGATTTGGGGAACCGTGCTTTGCCAAAGAAGGCAAATGGCATTCTAAAAGCAGAACTGGAACCTCGATACAGATAGTTTATCGAGGTTAGACAGAACAGATCCCTATCCTCTATTAAACCAGCCTAAAGAACTCGTGAATTTCTTGATTTATTATTTTTGAGTGGTTACAATAAGGTTATATGGCTAAGATCAAAACACCTGTTATCAACAAAGACATATTCTTAAACACTCTCACCTGTCCTGTCTTAGGCTGGACTTTGAGCAGAACTGATAAATCATCAATATCACCACCAACTTTTGCTGATCAACTTAAATTTGAAGAAGGACTTGAAATCCATGAACGAGCAAGAACTTTGTTCCCTACTGGAACATTGATCCCTTTCTCAAATAATAAAACTGCTGCTGAAACTACTCAAAAACTACTTGCTGACAAAAAAATAGAAGTTCTTTTTGAACCAACATTCTGCTCATCTAATTTTGTTACAAAAGCAGATATTCTTAAAAAGAACAAGGGTGGTTGGCATCTCTATGAAGTTAAATCAGCTACAACTGACAAACCAGAACTGATTGATGATATGGCATATACTGTCATGGTTGCCCAAAAAGCAAAACTGGAAATAACCAATTGTTCATTACTATTAGTCTCAAAAGATTATAGATTAGGAATGACTAACAAAAAACTTTTCACAGAAGTTGATCATACAGAAGAAGTTTTTGAGAAAGTTAAAGAGTTTCTGACCTGCTGTGATGATGTTGAGAAAATAATTTTAAGCAGCAGAAAGCCAAAAGCTAACCTTATTTTTAATTGCAGAGGTTGTGATCTGTTTAGTGAATGCACCGGCAGCGTAACCATTCACAGTTTTGCTGGGATTAGTTTGGGGTATGGAGCTTCAGCATAGGTTGCATTAAGGGCATCAACGAAGAAATCATAAAC
>MHXU01000019.1 GCA_001824555.1 Planctomycetes bacterium GWC2_45_44 | reverse complement strand
CTCCTTTCCGCGACTTGTAGTCGCTGAATAAAGTTTTTCTCTGCGGCATTCTAACCGCAAGAGGAGACACACGCTTTCATAAAATCATTCTGAACGCAGTGAAGAATCTTATCTTTGGATTTTCACTATTCACTTTTTATCTTATTCCTAATTTTTCGGCTTCATCTTCAAGGCCGTACTTTTTCATTTTTTTGTAAAGCGTTGTTCGATTAAGGTCGAGACTCTTTGCCGTTAGCTGCCTGTTCCAGCCATTGGCTTCAAGGGCTGCTCTGATTATTTTTTTCTCCGGCTCGACCAGAGCGTCTTTCAAATTCATTTTATCATAGCTCACAGCCTTTTGTTCGCCTATATGCGATGATATATTCGCGGGCAAATCGTCAACGGTTATATAGTCGCCCTTGCCCAACAGCGTCGCGCGTTCCATCACATTTTCAAGTTCGCGAACATTGCCAGGCCAGTTATACCTCTGCAAAACGCCCATTGCCTGGTCTGTGATACCGAGCTTGACGCGATTATGCAGAATGCAGAAATTTTTTAAAAAATTTTCCGCCAAAAGCGTTATGTCCGACGGCCTTTCCTCAAGCGAGGGCATATTTATCGTTATGACGTTGATTCTGTAATATAAATCTTCTCTGAATTTACCGTGTTTGACCTCTTCGAGCATATTCTTATTGGAGGCGAGAATCACTCGCGTGTCGACGGTGATGGTTTTATTGCTTCCAACCGCCTCGAATTGTCTTTCCTGTAAAATTCGCAAAAGTTTTACCTGCAGCGCAGGCGATGCGCTGGAAATTTCATCGAGAAAAATCGTCCCGCCATCCGCGGCCAAAAATTTTCCCTGCTTATCGGAAATCGCGCCGGTGAAAGAACCTTTCGTATGCCCGAACATTTCGCTTTCCAGCAGCGTCTCCGGCAGCGCACCGCAGCTTACTTCTACAAACGGCTTGCTTCTTCGCCCGGAGCGATAATGAATTGCTCTTGCCAGCATTGATTTTCCCGTTCCACTCGCGCCGGACATCAAAATTGTACTTCTGCTGTCAGCCACGGCTTCGACGAGATCGAAAATTTTCGCCATCTTGTAATCCTGACTGATGATATTTTCAAGGCTGTATTTATTTTCGAGCTGGTTTTTCAGATTTTGATTTTCGCTGATAAGCGACTGCTGTTTGAGTGCGCGTTCTATCGTAAGCCGCAGTTCATCATCGACAATCGGCTTGGTCAGATAGTCGTTTGCTCCAAGTTTAATCGCCTCAACAGCGCTTTCGATTGTGCCGTAGCCGGTGATTACGAGGACTACTATCTGCGGATAATTTTTTTTGATAAGACCCAGCAGTTCCATACCGTTGCCGTCCGGCAAATTTACATCGGTAATAACTAGCGTAAATTTATTTTTTTGGAGCAGACTTATCGCCTGCTTATATGACCCCGCCCCGACGGCATTATAGCCTTCGAGCTTGAGAAACTCGCAAAGAGAATCAAGGATTATCTTGTCATCGTCAACTATTAAAATACTGCCTTGCTTCATATTTTTTTCTCTGTGTCTCTGCCTGCCCGACATAGCTTTAGCGGCGGCGGGTGGTGAAAAATAAAATCTCATCGGCCTTCAGGCCGATTCCATCACTGATAACTGATAACCGAGTTTCTGATAACTATTCTTTAAGCGGCAAATAAACCGTAAAGATGCTTCCCTTGTCCGGCGCGTTTTCGGCGGTAATTTTCCCGCCGTATTTTTCCAATATATCTCTGCATATCGCAAGGCCTAATCCTGTTCCTTTGCCGCCGGTTTTCGTCGTAAAAAACGGCTCGAATATCGCTTCGCTGTTCTGCGGCTCGAAGCCCTGGCCGGTATCGCGGAATTTTATAGATGCTATGTTATCGCTGGAAATATCGCAGGTTATTGTTACTTTTCCGCCGTCCGGCATCGCCTCAATGGCATTTTTCAAAAGATTACAGAAGACCTGAAATAAATTTGAATTTTTTGTCTTCGGCAGAGTTTTATGGCATTGCCTGTCAATTTCCACCGCCGCTGCTCTGGCTTTCGGCTCAATAAATTTAACCGCATCTTCGATAATTTTGTCCAAAGATGTGTCCTCGCTCGGCGAATGTCTGCTCCTGGAAAATTCAAGCAGCTCGGTAATAATCTGCACCATTCTTTTCAGGCCGCCGGTCGCGTATTCCAGATATTCCAGCGGTTTTGTATGGTCGCGATCGCTGATGATTGTCCTCTTGGCAAGATTGATATATCTCATTATCCCATCAATCGGATTGTTCAATTCGTGCGCAACCTTGCTGGCTAATTTGCCCAGAACCGCCAGTCTTTCGGTGTGTGCCTGCTGTTTGGCAATGGTGGCGATTCCCGTAACATTTTCCAGCAACATAATCCCGCCCGCTATCTGCCGGCCGCCATTGCCGTTATACATCGGAACTAATGTAATCTGCAGCGACAAATTATTGCCATTAGCGGAATAGCCCACATTATCAAATTTGCATATTTTACCTGTCGCAACGACATTGAGAAGTATTTGATGCCAATCTCCCCAGATTTTTTCATTTATTCCCGCCGAGAGTGTAACATCTGCCTGCTCTCGAACGTCTATAAGGGCGGATGCCGCAGAATTGGCATTCAGAATTTTAAGCTCTTTGTTATATGAAATAACGCCTATCGGCAGCGATTGCAAAACCGCGGCAGCAAACGTACTATCCTGAAGGTTAATCGCTACGGTTGTGAGATGTCGTTCTTCCATTGGAGGCTATTATAGGGTTGCCATCTAATCCTTGTCAAGCCCCTATGTTGCAAAAAAACAACAATGTGGCAAATAAACGCAACTGTCGTGGGTTAATTGTCCGATTTTGTTGCAGTTTTTAAACAACATTTTCTATTTTTACAATTTATCAATTTTATAATAATTATTATTACGCCTATAAAGCCTTATAAATAAGCAATTTGCATTAGTTTGAAATGATGCTTTTAAATGTCGCCTTATTGGTCTGTTTTTTGCAACAATTATGAGAATTAGTGATTTTTATTGGAGCAGGAAGGTGAAAAAATAATGAACGAAGAAGGTGAAAGGAGAAAAAATCGGCGATTGCCGATTAGAACGGGGGCTTTTTGTCGAAAAATAGGCGTTGTAGAAAATCATACTTTCGGCGGCAGTATAGTTGATATCAGCCCGGACGGCCTTCTGGTGGAAGGCGAAAACGACAAAACAATGGGCGTTGGCGATTTATACTCCATAGATATGGACCTGCCCGATGCCGATGATGCCGGCCAATTTGCGGGCAAGGTTTCAGCTTACGCCAAAGTCGTAAGGATTGTCGAACTTGAGCCGGAACGCAAATCCGCAAAAAAACACATCGCACTTCAATTCTGTACCCGACCACAATTCGAGATTTGACCGTTTCACCACAGAGACACAGAGAAAAAAACTTTTTTGGTTTTGTTTTTTTGCGTTATTAAATTACCATCAGTGGATATGAGAAACTTCTACTCCATTTTTATAGTTGTTTTTGCTTTTTTGGCCGGCTGTGAGAATTCAAAACAGTCAAGGTCGAATGTACAGAAAGATGTTACCGTCGGCGAACTGATTGCTAATCAGCAGATTGAACAGCCAAAAGTCAAAACCGTTGCGCTGGATATCTATACTTTTCAGATTGATTCTGTCAGACTGCCGGAAATCCAAAACCTTATATGTCAGACAAAGACGCTGCCGCTCGCTTATAACACTAAAGATTCGTTTTCGTTAAACGGGCTTATAGCCTGTGCGGGCGACAAAAACGACTGGGAGAAAATCAGCAGGCCGATTTTTCAATCCACGCCGCGAATCGCCAAAAGCGTCAGCCTTTACTCGGTTGAAGATATAAGCGATGATGTGGTAATTACGCAAATTTCCCAGCCGGAGAGTATTTTGTACTATGCGGGACAAAACAAAGCCGCGGGTATCGGGTTAGACGGCGGGCAGATAACGCTGCGGATAAAAACCGGCTCTGTAATCGGTCTGCGGCAGGTTTGCAGGGTCGATATTACGCCGATTTATAAGGGAATAAAATCGCCGGCCAATCAGGTCGGCGGAGAATTTGTTTTTGGAGCGGCACAAGTCGGTTGCAGGCTTGGGGCTGGGCAGTTTGTTTTAATCGCGCCGGCAACGGTGCGAGCTGGACAGGGGGAAAACAGGACGCTGGGCGATGTAATCTGCTATCCGCAAAAGCCTGGGAAAACCGTGAACGTCTATCTGGTAAATTGTAATTCAATAAAAGAACCGCTCGATTTCGGCAGACATAAATAAAGGACTTATGGCAAGAAGATGTCAGACTTCAGATGTCAGACTTCAGCCAAATGCGCAAGTTTTTTGCAAATTTTGTAAAATTTTGATAAAAAATTGAAAGTTTTGACGCAGATTTCGCAGATTTTCGCAGATTTTTTGTTGTTTTTTGCAGATTTTGATACGATTTCGAGAAGTTTTGAAAATGGCCACGAAGGCATCCACCGTCGCCAGGGGCTATGGCGAGACAGGCATAGACACAAAGAAAAACAGATATAAAATAGCCACGAACAAACACAAATAGACATGAATTTTTAGACAGGATAAAGAAGTTAAAAAAGAATACAGAATTCAGAAGACAGAAGATAGAATGTGGAACCGCCGATGGTGATGAAGATTTTAACGTCCAACATCGAACATCGAACTTTCAACGTCGAATGTGGAATCGGCTACGCCGATGAAGTTTTAAAGTAAAAATAGGTGACTGTCCCTGATTAGTAGTCGTTAGGAAAGGAGTATTTTGCAATGAGCATTTATATAAGAACAGATTTAGAGGGGAAAGTTAATAATCTTCCTGATTTCAAAAACGAAGCACTGCTTCCTGTTTTTGAGGCTGTTGCAAATTCTATTCAAGCTATCGAAGAAATGGGAGATTTAACCAAAGGCAAAATAATAATAAGAATAAACAGAGACAGACAATCAGACCTTTTAGATTCCAAAAGCGATAGGCTGATAACAGGTTTTGAGGTAGAGGATAATGGGATTGGTTTTAATGACGATAATTTTGAATCATTTAAAATAGCAGAGAGTACCTATAAATTAAGTAAAGGTGGTAAAGGAATAGGAAGATTTTTTTGGCTAAAGGCTTTTGAACGAATCGAAATAGAAAGTGTCTATGGTGAAGGCAACGATAAAAAGCAAAGGGTTATCTATTTTACGAAAACAAAAGCTATCGAGGAAAAGAGTAATAAAATCTCTGATGCTCCAAGAAAAACAACCGTTAGGTTGATTAATTTTAAAAAAGATTATCGCAATCAAGCCAGCGCATTCAAAACAGCCAAGAAAATTGCACAACGTATTTTTGAACATTGCCTTTCATATTACATTGCTAATAATGCTCCAACAATTACTGTTAAGGATACAATTGATGATACTGAATTTAATTTGAATAACATGTATGAGAAAATAAAAAATGATATTTCTCAAGAGAATATTAAAATTTCGGAGGAAACTTTCTCAATTACACATATTAAATTGTATTCAACCTACAAAGATATGCATAATATTGTTCTATGCGCTAATAGCCGCGATGTTTTATCTGTAGATATTGGAAAAATACTCGGAACATCCGCCCAATTTGATGGAGAAAATGAAAAGTTTATTTATGCTGCGTATGTATCCAGTCCTTATCTTGATAAATGTGTGGACGCAGTTAGAAATTCTTTCGACATACCAGACACAAGGTATGGATTATTTGCTACGGATAGTTGCGTTACAATGGATGAGCTTAAAAATAAGATTATAGAAAAAGCTAAAGCATTTCTTTCGATATATCTTGAAAATATAAAAAAGCGTAAAGAAGAAACCGTTGCTCAATATATTTCGCATGAAAACCCAATGCTAAGATCGGTACCTCATTACTGTCCAGAAATATTTAATGAAATCGAACCAAATAGTTCTGAAGAAAAAATTAATGAGGTGCTTTATAAACATAAAGGCAAAGCTGAATATAAAATTCGTAGGCAAGCAGAAAATCTTTTGAAAACTCAAGTTAGCAGCATTGAAGAAATACAAGAAGAATATGACAAGATTACAAATGAACTTAAAGATGTTCAAAAAGATCAATTAGCTGGATATATTGTATACCGCAAAATGATAATTGAGCTATTAGACAAAAAACTTCAATTAAATAAGGATGGAAAATACCACAACGAGGATATAATTCATGATATATTATTCCCCAGAAAATGTAATACAGAACAATTATGTTCTGAAGATTATAATCTTTGGTTAATAGATGAAAGATTGACATTTCATAGTTTTGCAACATCAGATACCGAATTTAGCCAATTTTCAAATTCATCAAGTGATGAGAGGCCAGATATTTTAGTTTTTTCAGAGTTGGATATCGACAGGATTGCTAAAGCAGTCTCTATTATTGAACTTAAAAAACCTCAAAGAAAAACTTTTGATGAAGACCCCGTAGGGCAGATATTTAGGTATATTCGTAGAGCTAAAGATAGTAAAATAAAACTCCCAAATGGAAGAGATTTGAAAGTAGATGATACAACGAGATTTTATTGTTATGGCATCTGTGATATAAATGATAAAATTAAAGAGTTTGCAGAAAATGGCGACTATGCCGAACTTAAAAATGGGCTTGGTTATTACACATATAACTCGAAACTAAAAGCCCATATTGAACTTCTTTCTTTTGATAAAATTATTGTAGATGCAATGCAACGACACAAAGCGTTTTTTGATAAACTTGGGATTTAAAGATGTGAACCGCCGGTAAAACCGGCGGCTAAATATGATGGATTCCCGTTTTCACGGGAATGACATGAAACCGCACGGGCTTCCGTCTTCGCCAAAGGCTTCGACGCGACAAAAAAGCCCACCCTACAAAACTGAACCCCGGCAAAGTATTGCCGGGGCTAACCACGAACCCTGCCATAGTGATGGCAGGGCTAAACGAGAAAAGAAAATAGAAAGTTGAGAATCAAAAATTATTTATGAATAAAAGAAATATAAAAATTGTAATTCAATACGATGGGTCGAATTATTCCGGCTGGCAGAAGCAGCCAAATAAAAAGACTATCGAATCCGAAGTCATTTCGGCAATAGAAAATCTGACCTGCCAGGACGGTATTAAAGTCAACGGCTCAAGCAGAACCGATGCAGGCGTAAGCGCGATGGGGCAGGTTGCTAATTTTAAAATAGATTCGCCGATTCCAACCGAGCGGATGGCAAAGGCAATCAGCAGACATTTGCCGCCGGAGATTGTCGTAAGCGAGGCGGTTGAAGTGCCGAGCAAGTTCGACGCGATTTCCGATACGAAGAGCAAAATGTATCGTTATTCTATTTTCACGGGCAAGAGCAGGCCTGTTATGCAGGTGAAACACTGCTGGCACCGGCCGGGCAAGCTTGACATCGAGGCGATGGACGCGGCGATAAAAAAACTCGTCGGCAAAAATGATTTTAAATCGTTCGCGACGGCGTGCGATAAACGCACAAGCTCGGTGAGGACGATTTTAGATTGCTCGGTTCAGCAGGACGGTTTGTGGATTTATATTGATGTCGAAGCGGATGGATTTTTGTATAATATGGTTCGCAATATCGTCGGGACGCTTGTCGAAATCGGCAGGGGCAGATGGCAGGCTGAAATGATGGATGAAATTCTGGCTGCGAAAAAACGCACGGCGGCAGGGCCGATTGCGCCGGCGAGCGGACTTTGTCTTATTTGGATTAAATACTAATTTTAAAAATGGAAACACTGATTTCACTGATTACGCTGATAATATATTTTAATCTGTGAAATCTGCGTAATCAGCGTTTAAAATTTATGAAAATTGTACATATAATAACACGGTTGATATTGGGCGGGGCGCAGGAAAATACTCTGATTACCTGCAAAGAACTCGCTGCTCGCGGGCACGATGTAACTCTGATTACAGGGCCGGCGATTGGGCCGGAGGGGGAACTTTTTGAACTGACGAAAAATCAAAAATATAAAACCATCGTAGTCGATTCGCTTCGGCGGCAGATAAATCCGCTATACGATATACCCGCATATAATCAGATTAAAAAACTGCTGGCGGAAATAAAACCTGATATTGTGCATACCCATTCGGCGAAGGCGGGGATATTAGGCCGTCTTGCTGCCGCTCAATTAAAAATTCAAAATTCAAAATTAAAAACTATTCATGGGGTTCACGGTTTGTCGTTTCACGAATATCAAAATTGTTTATTAAATAAATTTTATATAGCTGCTGAACGAATGGCGGCGAAAAGGACAGACGCGTTTATCTGCGTTGCCGACGCGATGACGCAAAAATCGCTTGCTGTCGGCATCGGCAAACCAGAGCAATATACAACCGCCTATTCAGCTATTGAAGAAGATGGATATTTGAATCCGATACCTGAAAACCAGAAAAAGGATTTTCGTAAAAAATATAATGTGCCTGATAACGCGGTTGTGCTTGTGTCCATTGCGAGGCTGTTTCATTTGAAGGGTCATAAATATATTATCAAATCTGCGAAAAATCTCGCCGAGAGATTTGAAAACGCGGTTTGGGTTTTCATCGGCGATGGAATTTTAAAAGAAGATTTGCAAGAACAAATTGCTCATGCGGATTTGACCGACAGATTTCGATTTACAGGTTTGCTGCCGACATCGCAAATGCCTTTGGTTATTCAGTCTTCGGATATTTTGGTTCATTGTTCGCTGCGGGAGGGTTTGGCTCGTGTTTTGCCGCAGGCGATGCTTTGCGGAAAGCCTGCGATAAGTTTTGATATTGATGGCGCGAGCGAAGTTGTAAATCCTGATACAGGTCGATTGATTGAGCCGGGCAATGTCGAGGGGTTGGCAGATGCTTGCGCGGAATTGATTGCGAATGAAAATTTGCGAATAAAGCTCGGCGAAAACGGCAGGAATTTTGTTCGTGAAAAATTTTCGCCGAAAACTATGGTTGATACGATTGAAAAAGTTTATAAGGAACTATTTTAAGACACGGATTTACACGGATAAAAAAAATGACAAAAAACAGCGTGGGCTAAAGCCCACCCTGCAAAATTTGACATAAGGATTATTATGAAAAGTTATCGCAAGGAATTATATTTTCAAATCAAGAGCAGGCGGGAGTTTGTCAATATCACATCTGATGTCGAAATCTGTCTGCGCGAAAGCGGAATAAAAGAAGGTTTGTGCCTGGTTAATGCGATGCATATTACGGCAAGCGTATTTATAAATGACAATGAAAGCGGTCTGCATCAGGATTTTGAGAACTGGTTAGAAAAGCTCGCGCCGGAAAAGCCATACTCACAATATCATCACAACGGAGCCGAAGACAACGGCGACGCTCATTTAAAGAGAACCATTATGGGCAGGGAGGTTGTTGTCGCGATAACTGCAGGCAGATTGGATTTCGGCCCGTGGGAGCAAATATTCTACGGCGAATTCGACGGCAAACGCAAAAAACGAGTGTTAGTCAAAATCATCGGGGAATAAAATAAAGCCGCAGAGAAAACGCCAAACGAGCCAAACGGGGACAGCCACCTATTTTTTAGGGGAAATGGTTGATTTTTTAAGACATTTCATTAGAATACGCCTCTTTAAATTTTTATATAGGATAAAATATGCAGAACAAGACAAATCCAGGGTTGAATGAGTTAGATGAACTTTGCATCGCGACAATAAGATTTTTGTCGATGGACGGCGTGCAAAAGGCCAAATCCGGCCATCCGGGTATGCCAATGGGTATGGCTCCTGCCGCTTATACGCTCTGGACAAAGTATATGAACTTTAACCCGGCAAGCCCAAAATGGCACAACAGGGACAGGTTTGTTTTGAGTGCAGGCCACGGCAGTATGCTGCTGTACTCAATGCTGCACCTGTGCGGCTTTGATTTAAGTCTGGAAGATTTGAAAAATTTCAGACAATTCGGCAGCAAAACGCCCGGCCATCCCGAATTCGGCCACACCGCAGGCGTTGAAGCGACAACAGGCCCGCTCGGTCAGGGCATCGCAAACACCGTTGGTATGGCAATCGCCGAGAAATACCTTGCCGCGTATTTCAACAAAGAAAATTTCAATCTGTTCGATTATAAAATTTATACAATCGCAGGCGACGGCTGCCTTCAGGAAGGCGTAGCGTCAGAAGCCTGCTCACTGGCCGGGCATTTAGGATTGAATAACCTCATCGTAATTTACGATGACAACCATATTACAATCGACGGCGAAACGAGCCTGTCCTTCACCGAAGACAGAGCAAAGAGATTTGAAGCGTATAATTGGTATGTCCAGGTCATCGGCGGCGACGGCAACGATATGGAATCGTTCGAGAAAGCCCTGAAAAACGCACACGCAGAGAAGAATCGCCCCTGTATGATTCAGCTTCGCACGCACATCGGCTATGGCAGTCCGCATTTCCAGGACACGCACACCGCGCACGGCGCGCCGCTTGGCGATGATGAAATTAAACTGATTAAGAAAAATTTCGGATGGGACCCGGAAAAATCATTTGTCGTCCCCGCCGAAGTCGCCGAGTATATGGGCAAGGCAAAGGCAAAAGGCGCGGAGCTTGAGAAAAAATGGAATCAGCTCTTCGACAGTTATAAAAAACAATATCCCGAACTTGCGAAAATCATTACCGATGCCGATGCCGGCAGTTTCGGCGTTGACATCGAAAGTATTCTGCCGAAATTCGACGCAGCAACTCCGCTGGCGACAAGAGTAGCGTCTGGCAAAACTCTCGAAGCGATTATGCCTAAGATGCCGATGGTTTTGGGTGGCTCTGCCGATTTAACGCCGTCGAACAATACGCTTTTCAAAGGCGCGGGCGATTTCCAGAAAGCAACGCCGAATGGCAGGTATATCCGCTACGGCATAAGAGAACACGCAATGGCCGCGATTATGAACGGTATCTGCACAAGCGGAATTTTATGCGCTTACTCCGGCACGTTTTTCTGCTTCGTTGATTATATGAGGCCTGCGGTCAGAGTCGCGGCGTTGAGCGGATACAATCCGATTTTCGTATTCACGCACGACAGCATCGGTCTGGGCGAAGACGGCCCGACGCACCAGCCGGTCGAGCATATCGCGTCTCTGCGTTCTATGCCGAATGTTTTAGTTCTTCGGCCTGCCGATGCTAACGAAACAGCTTACGCATGGAAGCTCGCGTTGGAAAATAAAAAAGGCCCGACCGCCCTGCTGCTTACAAGACAGAATCTGCCGACACTTGATAGAACAAAATATCCCGCCGCGTCGAACATCGCAAAAGGCGCTTACGTTCTTATTAAGCAGGACAAACCCGATGTAATCATTATCGCGACCGGCTCGGAAGTTGAAATCGCAATGGCCGCGGTTGAAAATCTCGCCGCAGAGAACATCAAGGCTCAATTAGTCAATATGCCAAGCTGGGAATTGTTCGACACGCAGAGCGATGAATATAAAAATTCCGTTCTGCCTAAGAACATCAAAGCAAGAGTTGCCGTCGAAGCCGCCTGCGAAATGGGCTGGAGCAAATACATCGGCGACAATGGCGTATTTGTCGGCATTAAGGGGTTCGGCCTTTCCGCTCCTTATAAAGCCTGCTATGAAAAATTCGGAATTACCGCAGCAGGCATTGTCGATGCCGTGAAAAAATCAATGAAAAAATAAATACTGATTAACACGCTTATTTAGCCCGCCATTTTATGGCGGGTTCGTGTTATGTTCATAATATGAATCTTGGGCAGTTAAAAGCTGTTCAGCAAATAATTTCCCGGCTTCAATCAAACGGCAACAGCCCCATTGAAGTCGCAGGAACGTGGGGGAGTTTTGCGCCTGTTTTGGCCGCGCATCTTCATAATCATCTCAAAAAACCGATTCTGTATATCAGCTCTCATCTCGATGACGCGGATAATATCGCTGACGACATTTCCGTATTCGCGGACAAAAACATCGAGACCCTGCCAGGCTGGGCGGGCGAGGAGTTCATCGACGCAAGCGATGAAACCAGTTCCATACGCTCGCGATTAGTCCTGAAAATTTCCGCAAATAAGAACACGCCCCACACGCCCCAATATCCACAAATCATTACAACATCAATTCAGGCTCTTATGCAGCCTGTACAAGAACCCGAAGGGCTGCTCAAACAGGGACTTTCGCTCGCCGTCAACAGCGAAGTCTCGATGCGACAAGCCGGCCAGTGGCTCGCCGACAACGGTTTTGAACCCGTCGGCCAAATCGATATGCCCGGCCAATTCGCCAAACGAGGCGGAATCATCGACATCTTCGCACCTGTTACGACATTCTCATCGCAGCCGACGGCGATAAGAGTGGAATTTTTCGGCGACACCATAGAAAGCATCAGGCAAATCAACCTCGACACCCAGCGTTCCAGCGGACACATCGATGCCATCACAATTACATCGCCATTCGGCAACGCTTCCGACAGCGAAGAAAATAAAACCCAGTTCCTGAATCTCATCGACCCGCAAACGATTATTTTCATCGAAGAGCCGAACGATGTTCAGGAAACCGCCGACGTTTTCATTCACAGAGTTGAAAAACCGGAAAGGCTTTACCGCTTCAAAGAAATTTTCACAGCGCTCGAATCTTTCAAAAAGATTTTCATAAGCAGATTTACCGGCGGCGCAGACAACATCGAACTGAAAATAAAAAGCACATCGCAATATGAACACACGAAAGGCCCCCTCTGGACAGGCCATCGTGAAACACTAAAGCAGCTAACCGATTGCGCCCAGGCCGGCTGGAATGTTTATATGTACTGCGAAAACGCCGCCGAGGTAAAAAGAGTCGGCGAAATTCTCCACGAAGACAAAATCCTTCCCGCAAAAAATTTCCACCTGCCAATCGGCTTCATTCATCATGGCTTCATCATCGATGACTTAAAAACAATCGCCGTAACGCATCACGAACTTTTCGGCCAATCGGTCGTCCGCAGAGTCATCAGACCCGTCGGCTCTGCGATTTCAGTCGATTCTTTTGCGGAATTGAAAAAAGGCGACTACGTCGTCCACCTCAACTACGGCATCGGCAAATTCAAAGGCATCGAAACAATCGACAAGGCCGGCAAAAAATGCGAATTCATCACCCTGCAATACGCCGACAATGCCATCATTCACGTCTCTGCTCAAAATATCGCCCTCGTGCAGAAATATGTCGGCACAGTAGCAACAAGACCAAAGCTAAACAAAATCGGCACAAAGCAATGGGAAAAACAAAAGAGGCAGGTCGCGCAGGCGACCGCCGACCTTGCCGCCGAACTTTTAGAGACGCAGGCAAAACGCCGCAGTTTGGGCGGTATCGCTTTCGGCGCTGACACAAAATGGCAGAAGGAATTTGAGGAATCTTTTCCGTATCAGGAAACGCCCGACCAGATTACAGCCGTTGAACAAATAAAATCCGATATGCAAAGACCAGTCCCAATGGATAGATTGCTCTGCGGCGATGTCGGCTACGGCAAAACAGAGCTTGCGATGCGCGCCGCCTTCAAAGCAATCGAAGCCAGCAAACAAGTCGCCGTGCTTGTGCCTACCACCGTTTTGTGCGTCCAGCACGAGCGGACATTTACGCAGCGATTCGCAGATTTCCCGATAAGCGTTGAATCCGTCAATCGCTTCAAAACTAAATCGCAGGCTGCCGATATCGTCAAACGCGCAAAAGCCGGCAAAGTTGATATTCTCATCGGCACGCACAGAATTTTGAGCAAGGATGTCGGCTTCAAAGATTTGGGACTTTTGATAATAGATGAGGAGCAGCGATTCGGCGTTGAGCATAAGGAAAAACTCAAAAAAATTCGCGTCAACGTTGACGTGCTTACGCTCACCGCTACCCCGATTCCGCGAACGCTGCATATTGCGATGCTCGGATTGCGGGATATTAGTTCTCTTGCAACCGCTCCTTTAGACAGACGCGCGGTCGTTACGCAGGTCAAAAAATTCGACCCCGAACTGATAAAACGCGCGATTACGCTTGAGCTGAACAGACAAGGCCAGATATTCCTTGTTCACAATCGCGTCCAAACCATCAATAAATTCACCGATGAAATAAAACAAATTCTTCCCGACATCAAAATCGCCGTCGCTCACGGCCAAATGCACAAGCACGAACTCGAAAAAGCTATGCTCAATTTTGTGCTTGGCAAAATCGACATTCTGCTATGCTCTGCGATTATCGAATCAGGCATCGACATCCCAAACGCCAACACAATCATCGTCAACGATGCCGACCGATTCGGCCTTGCCCAATTGCACCAGCTTCGCGGGCGTGTCGGACGATTCAAACATCGCGCCTACGCATATTTCCTTTTACCGCGTTCACGAAAAGTTACGCCGATTGCGGTCAAACGCCTCAAAGCCATCGAGGAATACTCCCAGCTTGGCGCGGGTTTTAAAATCGCGCTGCGCGATTTGGAAATTCGCGGAGCTGGCAACATTCTCGGCCCGGAGCAATCAGGCCACATCAACACCGTCGGCTATGAGCTGTTTTGCAAATTGCTCTCGGATGCGGTTCGCCGATTGAAAAATGAGCCGGTTGAAAAGGATTTGCTTACCGTCGTTGATTTGGGATTTTCAACTTACATTCCCAAAAATTATATCCCCACAGATTCGCAGCGGCTCAACATCTATCGCCAAATTGCCTCGGCCAAAACCGTTGAGGATTTAAAACGGATTACCGAGCAGCTGGCCGATATGTTCGGGCCGATTTGCGACGATGTCCAAAGCCTCATTGATATTGCCGAGATTCGCATTCTGGCAGGCAGCTATGACATTCGCTCAATAAACGTGGCTGGAAATGATATTATTTTCGCATTTGGAGCTGATGCCGGCAAAGACACCGCCAAAATCTTCGCTAAATCCCCAGGCATTGTGCGAATTCCAGACCCTGCCACCGTACATATAAGGCTTGACCAAAAATACTTTCATCCGCCGACTTTGCTGGCCGTTTTGCGAAAATTGCTTTGCAAAAACAGGGTATAGGGTATAGGGTATAGGGTATAGGGTATAGGGTATAGGGTATAGGGTATAGGGTATAGGAAAATTTTTATGAAAAATTTTATAATTTCAGCGTTAGTAATTTTAGCGGGCGTGTTTTTTTTCGGCTGCGGCAAAGAGCATTCCGCCGATGTTGACGAAAAGGTTCTATCGCAGGTGCCTGCCCACCCGCAGGAAGTACCC
>MHXU01000018.1 GCA_001824555.1 Planctomycetes bacterium GWC2_45_44 | reverse complement strand
CCATTGGCATCGACAAAGGATTTGGTGATTGGTTTTAAGTAAGGCAATTGCGCCAAGGTTTCTACGCTATGAAGCAGCGTCATGCGGTCAAGATCGACACCGAGGAGCAGGACTTTGCCGCCTTGCTCAACAAGTTTCATATAGGGTGTGTCTTTGCCATGGGCAGTAGCAGCGTTCTCGTGGTTTTCGACAAAGTATTTGGCATCATTGCCAATCGCTGCGACTGATGCGGCTGGATGAAAGCTTCTGAAAGCATTTTTTCGCCGCCAAAATGTTTGAGCGATAAGGCCAAGATTTGTCTCGCTTTTTTTGACATTAAAGATGGGGTCAGAATTTTCAAATGTCGGCATCAGTATGGTTCCTGTCGAACCGACTATTGATAGTAAGCCATCAATAACAGTGTCGGCACCGCCTTTGACAGTACCGAAGCTGCTCAAGGCGCTGTGCACCATTACTTTGTCGCCTTTAGTCAGACCGAGAGTTTTCAATCTTTTAATGATTTCATTATGAGTTACAGGTTTTGGCATTATTCTTCCTTCTGTTTTAAGCTGTCAGACAGGCATCTAATATGGCTGCCGCGCCTCCCAGAGCGCCGATATGTGATGTAAGGGAGCTTATACGTATTTCGAGCTGTCGCCGATGAGAGGCCAGAACGGTTTTTTGCAGCGATCTCATTAGAACGGCAACCGCTTCGGAACCTGCTTCATTGATAACGCTATCGAAGAGAACCATTTTAGGGCTTAAAATATTGACTATGCCGGCAACAGCAACTCCAAGCCTTTCAAGCGCCTCATCAACAATACGCGATGCAAGTCTGTCGTGTTGGGCAGCGGCTCGCAGGACATCCATGCCAGTAAGTTCGTGTTTTTGTGAGAGGCTGCTGTTATTGCTTTCAATGCCTGCCGCGGCTGTTTTTGCAATCGCTGTCAGACTCGCCATCGCCTCAAGACATCCTACACCTCCGCAGCGACAGACAGCCTGTGAATTGCTTATTTGTAAATGCCCCAGTTCGCCTGCCAGATGCCCCTGACCGGATATATAGGTATTGTTGAGTTTCATACCACAGGCGATACCTTTGCCATATTCGATATAGAGCAGATTAGCAATGCTGTTGTTGAGTTCAAGGCGGTCAACTGCGAGAATTTTCGCAGTGCTGGTACCCAGCAGCAGTACGGGCAGTTTGAGTTGTTCTTCGAGAGTATTTACGACAGGGACATTATTCCAGTGTTCCATTGTCGTTGCCAATGCGCTGATGCCGGCATCGTCATCTATCAATCCCGGATCGACCGCCGCGACACCGAGGCACTGTGCAGCAGGCATTTTAATATCTTTTTGTATGCTTTTGACAGTTGCGCAGATTAGTTCAAGTATTTCTTTTTGGTCACGATTTGCCAGGTCGATGGTTTTAGTGGATTTGGCAATGGGTTGATAGGCTGTGTTCATTGCCACTGCCTCAATACCATCGGGTCCATATTCAATACCGATGACGTATCCGTAATCCGGATTGAGTCGCAATCCGCGTTTTCGGCGAGGGCCTTTTGTGTCCGTGCCGCCATCTTCGACGAGAATATTTTTTGACAATAGAATGGCCGTTGAGCGAGAAATGGCGGCGTGGGGCTGGCCGGTAAGTGAGACAATGCCAGAACGCGATATAGGGCTGTTATCTCTAACTATTTGTAAAATAGTAGTTTGTGTGCCATTGGCGGCGAGTTTGTTTAAATTTAATAATTTATCTATTGACAAATTAGTACTCCATAGGTACATTGGTATTTGTTATTATTGTATCATTTGATATAAAAATAGTCAATACTTGATTACGAAAGGACAAAACAGTGGCTAAAGATAAAAAAGTACATACGACAGGTGAAGATTCTGAAGGCGGTATCACTTCCAGCTATGAAACAGGTGATGGGGTCAAGTTGAAAGTAAAATACTCTTTTTTTGGTTCTATTTATGACCAGGAAGAGGAAAAAGCTGTTCTTGGGGCGATGAAGCAGGATTCGCTAACGATGGGGCCGCAGGTTAAGTTCTTCCAGGAAGAATTTGCAAAGGCTCACAATGTTAGGCAGGCTTTTGCGGTATCAAATTGTACAACGGGTATGCATTTGTGTACGCAACTATTTCAGCTTAAGCAGGGCGACGAAGTCATCATTACGCCGAATACGTTTATTGCAACATCTTTGGTATTGCTGAAAGAGAAAGTTACACCGGTGTATGCGGACATTGACCTCAGGACATTTAATATTGATCCTGCGGATATTGCCCGGAAGGTAACCAAAAAGGCTAAGGCAATCTATGTCGTTCATTATGGCGGCCAGATGTGCGATATGGACCCGATTATGGATATTGCCAAAAAGCATAAGCTATATGTGCTTGAGGATTGTGCCCATGTGCCGGCTGCTGAATATAAAGGCAAAAAAGCGGGTTCAATCGGCGATGTCGGCGTATTCAGCTTCCATTCGCTCAAGAATATGACCACCTGCGGCGAAGGTGGTATGATTACGACCAATCACGATGAATGGGTCAAGCCTATTGAAATGCTCAGATGTATGAACCTGTCGCATTGGGATACTGCCGCTACCGATTTTACTTTTGGCAAACATACGCTGCATAAATTTGTTGATGGCAAATACAGCGATTACTGGATACCATCGCATTTTGATGTTGAAGATGTCAATGGTTATTGGGGCAACAATTACCGTATGAATGAGATTCAGGCAGCGGTGGGGCGTACTCAGATTAAAAAGCTTGATATGCTGACGGCCAAACGTCAGGCGAATGGCCGTTATATCAATAATGGTATAAAGGATGTTGAGGGTGTTTTTGGCACATACGAAGACCCGAATTGCAAACATGTATTCCATCTTTATACTCTGTGTATTGATCCGAAGATTTTTGACCGCGATGAGTTTATGCGGATATTATATCGCGAAGAAGGTGTGCAGGGCATTTTGCATTATCAGCCGACGTATCATTTTGCAGGTCTTAAAAAGCTTGGCATCACAGGCGATTGTCCACTTGCCGAAGAATTCTTCTATAAACGCGGGATAAACCTGCCGATGCATCCGAGATTGACACAACAGGAGCTTGATGATACTGTTGCCGGTATACGCAATACCGCAAAGAAGCTGCGTGGCAAAAAGAAATAGTTGTTAAAGGGAATTTAGCTATGGCAAAGAACGAGCAGTGTTATGTTCTGGCGGAAATGACGGTAAAGGACATCCGCGAGGCCTTGAAGAAAATAACAACAGTATTGCTGCCTATGGGCTGTACGGAACAGCATGGCTATCATCTGCCGTTAAGTACTGATACGCTTACGGCAGAGTATGTCGCTGGTAAAGTTGCGACCAAGGCCGGGTGCATAGTCGCTCCGGCGGTGCCGTACACTTTCAGCGGCGGCGAGCTGCCTGGCACGGTAAATGTTTCAACGCAAGTGCTTGGATTATATGTTCGCGATATTTGCCGGTCATTCGCGGAGATTGGATTTAAGCGTATAGTCCTTGTTTTAGGGCATGGTGGTTCGGAGAATCTAAGAGATATTCAGGAATCGCTGAAAATGTTCCTGCGGCTTGAAAAGGCGTATAAACATCTGACTATTGAAGTGATAGGGATATGGAGTATGTCGCCGGTGTGGCTGAAATCGATGCGGGAGCATAATTATCATGCGGACATTATCGAGACTTCGATGATTCTTTGTATTAAGCCAATGCTTGTAAGAAAAAAATATGTTCTGGATATGCCTTCTGTGCATAATGAGCTTATTGCCGACCCTGACAAGTATCAGGTAAGCGACGCAGACACCAAAACCAACACTTTTCTTGATGGATATTGTCGGATTCCGCATATAAGCCAGCGGTCTGATATGAAAGTTGGCGTGATGGGTAATCCTAAAGGCGCAAACGCATCGCTTGGGAAAAAAGTACTCGATGAAGCGATTGCTAATCTCGCAAAATATTTGAAAAAAGCAAGGTGAAGTTATGAGTAATAGAATAGGATGGGGTGTTTTAGGTTCGGGCGGCATAGCGAGACGAAGAACAATACCTGAAGGTATCATCGCGGCGGGAAATGCCGAATTGGTATCAGTTTATGATATAAATGCAAAAGCCAATGCTGAAGTTGCAGCCCAGTTTGGCGCAATCGCTGTTGATAGCATTGATGAATTGCTTGCATCAGATATTGATGCTGTATATATCGCCACACCTGCCAATATGCACTATGAACAGGTCTTGGCCTGCGCAAAAGCAAAGAAACATATACTTTGTGAAAAGCCTCTTGGTATGACCGTCAAAGAAACTCAAAAAATGATTGAAGTCTGCAAAAAGGCAAAGATTCAGCTTGGTACGGCATTTATGATGCGTTTTTTGTCTCAGCATCAGGTGGCACTGCAGTTGATAAAAGACGGCAAGCTTGGCAAACTTGTTTATGGACGCGCACAGCTTTCGTGCTGGTATCCGCCAATGAAAGGCGCGTGGCGGCAGGACCCGAAGCAGGGCGGCGGCGGTTCATTGATGGATATGGGCGGGCATTGTATTGATCTGCTTGAAATGTTCTTCGGGCCGGTAAAGAGCGTATCGTGCTTTGTCCGCAACAGCGTGCACAAATATAAGGCTGAAGACAGCGCTGTGGCGATGCTGGAGTTTAAGAATGGCGCTATTGGTACGGTTGATACATTTTTCTGTATTCCTGATAACAGCAGTAAGAATATTCTTGAGCTTTATGGTTCTAATGGCAGTATTATAGCAAAAGGCACAATCGGACAAGGCAATGCTGGCGAAATGACAGCTTATCTTGAGGGTGATGTAAAAGGTTATGATGCCCAGCAGGCAAGGACATCAGATAAAGCACTGGAAATAAAACCGACTCCGATTAATACTTATAAGGCAGAGATTGAGGAATTCAGCGTAGCAATCCTTAAAAAACGCAAGCCGGCGAATAATGCCGCTGTAGGTTTTCAGAGTCAAAAAGTTTTAGCCGCCTGTTATAAATCAGCAAGGACAGGCAAAACAATAAAAATCTAATTTTTTGGATTCTAAATGGTGAAGACAGCACTTGCCTTATGCGAGCAGGAGCAGTATTGATGAGAGAAGCTGTATTTTGTTTCGTATTGGTTGTAAGCAGTATAGGTACTAACCTTTGTAATGGAAATAATCAGATGTATAAGGACAAGTTTGAAGTCGGAATTTTCACGTGTTCCAACACGGCAAAAATGAACTACAGATTTCTAAAGCCTATAACAGTAGATACAAATGAAAAGTATCCTTTGGTTTTATTTCTACACGGTGCAGGCGAACGGGGCGCTGATAATGAAAAACAACTTAATTTAGGTGTTTGGAAATATGCATGTGAGGATATGCAGACCAGATATCCGTGTTTTGTAATTGCTCCACAATGCCCGCAAGAGTGTAAATGGGTGGACGTGGACTGGGAAGCCGATTGGCATATTATGCCAAAAAATCCGTCAAAATATATGAAAGCCGTTTTAGAACTCGTGGATAATATGACGACCAAATACCCTGTTGATAAGCAGCGGATATATGTAACCGGCATATCAATGGGAGGTTTTGGAGCGTGGGATATGCTCCAGCGAAGACCGAAATTTTTTGCTGCTGCTGTTCCTTTGTGCGGCGGCGGGGATGTGAATTATGCTCCGAACATCAAGGATGTTCCGATCTGGGCATTTCACAATAAAGGCGATGATTCGGTCAAATCAAAACGATCGCGTGATATGGTGAAAGCAATTAAAAGGGCAGGTGGGCATCCCATTTATACCGAATATAGCGTGAACAATCATAACTGCTGGGATGCAGCGTACAACGACCAGGATATGTATAAGTGGATGTTCTCTCAATTCAGGGAGTTAGATTGAAAGCCAGGACTAAATTTTTAATAATATCGGTTATTATGTTTTGCTGTTTAGACTGCATCGGAAAAACACAAAGCCCGATCAAAGGCACTTTTATATCTTTAGCTTCCGATCTTCACCTCGGCTGGAATGAGCGTGACTGGGCCAGAGAGTTTGAGTCAATGTCAAAACTGGGTTTCGATACGCTCATTATTCAGTGTGTTGCCAAGATTGATCCGAATTCGGGTCAGGTTATCTGTTTTTATAATACCAGCAAATTTAAAATAGACCGATGCCAGACAGACTGGATAATTGCCGAGGCAGAAAAACGTGGGTGGAAAGTTTATACCGGCGGGATTGAAGATAACGTTGGAGATGATGCCAACAATCCGAAATTCCTGGAATTAAGCAAAATGGTCTCGGACGAGATATACTCCAAGTATCATTTATTTAAATCGTTTGCAGGCTTTTACATCAGCACAGAACCTATGCTCAACGATGCCGGAGAGGCCGGGTCCGCCGCTATTTACAGCGTGTACGGTAAATATTTGAAAACAAAATATCCGGATAAGAAAGTGGTCATAGCTCCGTTTTTTGCCACAGATGCTTCTAAGCGATGCAAAAAAAAGAATTTGACCAAATGGTGGCACGACAGGTCACCTGATGAAATGGCTGCCCAGATGCGTTCGTTTCTTAAGAAATGTCCGGTAGATATCGTGGCTGTGCAGGATTCAACCTGCTGGGATGTTACAATGACGGATTTGCGAAAATATCTGCCTGTTATTGCTGATGGTGTTCGAGCAGAGGGACGGGAATTCTGGGTTGATACGGAAGTATTCAGTACCCCTGATTACGAAAATTACAGTCCGGCCCCTATAAGCAGGATTGCTGAACAGCTCGAAATAGAAAAGAATTATAAATGTATAATGTACTGCTTCAACTGGAACATGGATCCGAACGGCAGTGAGGAGACCAGGAATTTATACAGGCAGTATCGTAATATGTATTTCCCGGAAAATGTAATTTCCATCATTCCGGCGCCTTTGAAAATTGAGCAAAAGACCGGTTTTTTCCAAGTCAGTTCGAGTACTGTTATTTTATCAGATAAGGAAGCTAAAAATATTGCTGATGATTTTGCCAAAGCATTATCTCTTTCGGCTCAAATTTGCCCTGATATCCCCGGTTCGACGAAATCAGAAACAAATTGCATACAATTCAAAATTAATGCCGGATTGAAAGCCCTGGGGCGGGAGGGATACCGATTAGAGGTAAAAGAAAATAATATTTTAATCGAATCGTCTGCAATTGAAGGCGTTTTTTATGGTATGCAGACATTGCGACAATTGTTTCCGGTCGAAATTTATGCAGGCCAGACCACGACGAATCGGAATTTCCGGGTGCCTTGCTGCATAATAGAGGATATGCCGCGATTTAAATGGCGGGGGTTGAATCTTGATGTCAGCCGTCATTTTATGCCCAAAGAGTTCGTAAAGAAATATATAGACCTGCTTGCAATGCACAAAATGAATATATTCCACTGGCATCTTACTGACGACCAGGGCTGGCGTATAGAGATTAAAAAATATCCGAAGCTTACGTCTGTCGGCGCTTGGCGTAAAGAAACCATAGTCGGCTATTGGAGTACAGAACCTCATATCTATGACGGAAAACCACATGGCGGCTATTACACCCAGGATGAAATTCGTGAAATCGTTGCCTATGCCAAACAGAGATGTATTACAATTGTTCCGGAAATTGATATGCCCGGTCATGTTCAGGCGGCATTGGCGGCATATCCTCAATTCGGCAATACAGACGAGCTAATATCGGTCTGGACAACATGGGGTGTAAGCAAAAATATTTTGAATATCGATGAAGAAACAATTCAGTTCTGCCAGGATATCATCACGGAAGTATTTGACCTGTTTCCGGGTCAGTATATACATATCGGCGGGGACGAAGTGGACACGGAGCAATGGAAAAACAGCGCGAAAGTTCAGAGCCGAATTAGAGAGCTTGGGCTGAAAAACGAGTCTGAAATACAACCGTGGTTCACGAGAACTATGCATTCATTTGTAACAAAACATAATCGAACACTTGTAGGCTGGGAGCAAATACTGAATGACGCTCTCTCTGGCATCATAGTAGAAACATATCTTGGCGAAGAACCTACGATAAAGGCGATTAAGTCAGGTTGCGATGTCGTAATGGCCACGTCAACAGAGGTGTATCTGGACAAATACCAGGGCGACCCCAATAAAGAGCCTATTGCGACTGGATTTACACCGTTGAAAAAAGTGTATTCATACGAACCTGTTCCCAAATCGCTTACACCATCGGAACGCAAACGCATACTCGGTGTTGAAGGGCAGGTCTGGACAGAATATATGCCAAACCCGCAGCATATTGAGTATATGACATTTCCGCGGGCTTGTGCGATAGCTGAAGTTGACTGGACATCTCCAGACAAAAAGGACTATAGTGATTTTTGCACGAGACTAAAATATCATTTAGAGCGGCTGAAAAAATTGAATGTAAATTTTCGCCCGCTAACCGACGTCAATGAATAATTCCGGTAAACGTGCCGGTATTGAGGTATTGAAATGAGTTTTGTCAAGATCGCCGTGGTAGGTGCCGGTTGCCGGGGCCGCGGTTATACCGATATCATAGCCTCACACTTTGAAGAAGCCAGAGTTGTGGCAGTTGCAGAGCCCAGGGACCACTACCGTACAACAATGGCTCTAAAACATTCGATAAAACCGGAATTATGTTTCGAGGACTGGAAACATCTTGCGCAAAAACCAAAGCTTGCGGATGCCGTAATTATAGCGACTCCTGATAATGAACATACGGAACCTGCGATAGCATTTGCCAATCTGGGTTATCATATTCTGCTTGAAAAACCAATGGCTCAAACTGAACAGCAGTGCCGAGACATTGCGCAGGCGGTTCTAAAGAATAATATTATTTTTGCGGTTTGCCATGTTCTGCGGTACACCAGCTATACGCAACAGCTGAGAGCGATTATTGATGCCGGCCTAATCGGCGATATCATATCCATACAGCATCTTGAGCCGCTTGGCTACTGGCATCAGGCGCATTCTTATGTCCGCGGAAATTGGCGAAACGAGCGGGAATCGACTTTTATGCTAATGGCCAAGTCGTGCCATGATTTGGATTGGCTGCGATATATAGTCGGATGCCGCTGCGATAAAATTTCCTCATTTGGAAGCCTGAAGCATTTTACCGCAAGTCAGAAACCCAAAGGCGCTTCATCAAGGTGCATAACCTGCGGGTGTGAAACGCAGTGTCCTTATTCGGCAAAGAAAATTTATATGGAAAGGGCACAACGAGGCGAATTCGAATGGCCTGTCGATATTATTACATCGGATTTGACGATTGATGGTGTTGAGAAGGCTTTAAGAGACGGGCCTTATGGAAGATGTGTTTACGAGTGCGATAACGATGTAGTGGACAATCAGATTGTAAATATCTTATTTGAAAACGGGGTTACAGTTGGTTTTACAATGACGGCGTTCACGGAGGCATCTGACCGTAAAACGCGCATCTTCGGCAGCAGGGGGGAAATATACGGCAACGGGTCAATAATCAAGCGGTACGATTTCTTATCCGACAAGACAACGGAAATTGATGTAACTAAATCTGATGGGACGATAAACACCGGCCATGGCGGGGGTGATTTCGGCCTGATAAAAAGTTTTATAACAGCCTTAAGTAAAAACGACAAAAGCTATATACTCTCGGGCGTATCAGAGACCCTCGAGAGCCATCTTATGGTTTTTGCCGCCGAAAAGGCAAGACGACAAAGTTGTGTTGTTGAGTGCTCGAAAGGTGGAACCATAATATGAGTCTTTTAGACTGGATTATCGTAGGCGCTTATGTACTGATACCACTGGGCATCAGTATTTATTTCAGCAGGCGCGGCTCTTCAGGCGTAAGCGAATTTTTTGTTGCCGGGCGATCATTAAGCTGGTTTGTCGCAGGAACCGGTATGGTCGCGACGACTTTTTCATCCGACACCCCTTTGATGGTTGCGGGCCTCTCCCGCAGGACAGGAATATATGATAACTGGTTCTGGTGGTCTGCCGCTATCGGCTATGTCGCCGCGGTTTTCTTTCTATCAAAGTTGTGGCGCAGATGTGAAGTTATCACCGATATCGAATTTGTGGTAAAAAGGTATGACCAGGGCAGAAGTACAAGTTTTTTAAGAATCTTCAACGTATTTTACAATACGCTTTTAAACATTCTTATAACCGCTTCCGTTTTTCTTGCTATGTCGAAAATACTCACAGGTTTGCTGCACCTGAATCCCGAGCCGATTTACACATTGCCGGTATTGGGCGGGTTGAATGCCGGCACTCTAATCACCTTCGGACTCGGTATTCTGGCCATAGGACATACCATTCTGGCCGGGCAATACGGAATTGCGTATATCGCGGTATTCCAGTTCTCTCTGGCAATGGCCGGCTGCATAGGCCTGGCTGTAATTGTATATATTGACTCCATCGGTGGGCAGGGCATACTTGCTAAATTGCAGAGTTCTCCTGCATTCAAGCCGGAACAATTGAATTTCCTTCCCGATTTGAGGAATATGGATACAGGTATCTTTACGTTTTTTGCTTATGTCATAATTGCAACAATCAACGGCGCTTCCAGCGGCGGATACTTTGTCCAAAAATTGGCAGCGTGCAAATCCGAAAAAGACGCGTTTCTCGGATTCCTGTGGTTTAATTTTTGCCACTTCATTGTCCGTCCATGGCCATGGATAGTTGTAGGAATTATGTCAATATATTATCTGCCGAACCTGCATGACCCGGAAATGTCCTTCCCGCAGATGATTGATTTATTTATGCCGGTCGGCCTAAAAGGGCTGATGCTCGCGGCACTGTTTGCAGCTTTTACGGATACGGTTGACACCCAGATGAACTGGGGAGCGTCATTTGTTATAAATGATCTCTATATGCCTTTTTTAGGCAAGAATAAATCGCAGAAGCACTATGTCTTTGTGTCGCGTTTGTGCATGCTGTTTATAGTGATTTCCGCTGTCTTGATTTCCGCAAGGCTCGATAGCATTCTTAATATCTACAAGTACCTTGCCGTAATCGGCAGTGCAATCGGAACCGTTTGTATTGTCCGGTGGTATTGGTGGCGCGTAAATCCATATTCTGAACTCTCGGCAATAGTCGCTTCCCTGTTGATAGGCAACTTGCTTGAAATCCTGCTGCCCAGTACGCCTGGGCATGATTTATTTGCGATCAGGGCACTGGCCAATATTGTGGCCGTACTGATAGTTTGGGTAGTTGTAACAATCTTTACTTGCCGGGTTCCCAGCGAAAAAACAATTGAGTTCTATAAACTAATGAAGATTGGCGGTCCAGGCTGGGCAAAAGTCAGACATCTTACCGGCATTGAGCCTGTGAAAAATGAATTACGAAATAATGTTATCGGCTGGGCATCCTGCGTTATTACGATATATGCCGTGCTGTTTTGCATAGGTAAACTGCTGTTCCAGCAATGGCTCTCGGCATTGACCTGTTTTGTAATCGCGGCTCTGGGCGGACTTGTGATGAGCAGGTCGATATCGAGCGTGCATTTCATCCAGCCCGAGGCTTATGCACAGCCGGACAAACCGGAATTTGAACTTCGGAAAAGCGAATAGCAATCGAAAATAATCGGTTGAGAAGTCTATGAAAATAAGAAAAGATGATTCGGTAATAATTTCAATGAGACGCGGGCGGCTGAAATTTTTTAAACTACTTGTTATTGCCGTTTATGTTTTGAATTGCATAGCAGCGCCGGGATTTGCCACGGATGAGCGATGGCATCCTTTTAACGGAGTTACGTACATTCATCGCACGCAAACATTACCGAGATTGCTTTCGATGCATATCCTTATCATAGATTTACATGCACAGGGTATCGGCTTCCTTGTTACGCCTCCGAATGGGGATTTGCCAGGTAACACAAATAAACAGACTACCAGCAATTTTTTAAGAAGCTGTAATGCTCAGATGGCAATCAATGGCGATTTTTTTTGGGATGATCCTAATAGTCAATCGATAACGACCAGTGTTTGTGGATTCGCCGCTTCCAATGGCGTAATATATAATCCGTTTCAGCGCGGCTGGGAATACGCAATAAATTTTTCCAAAAATAATGTGGCCACTCTTATACACTGGGTTGAAGGTTTTTCTGCCACTCAGTATGCCCCTGCAGACGTTTCAATTTACAATGCTATTGCCGGTGCTCCTAAAATAATCAGTGATGGTCGGTTATTTACATGCACAGATACGACTGGCACTGCGGCAACACTGCATCCTAGAACCGCGATAGGTCTTACCGGCGATGATAAATTAGTTCTGCTTGTTGTGGATGGTCGCTGCGGACACAGTGGAGGTATGACCACCGTTGAGGAAGCAGAAGTTTTATTGGGATTTGGCGTCATTGATGCGATAAATCTCGATGGCGGCGGTTCGAGTACTATGGTTATGGCGGATCCCAACGTCAGGATAGTCAATAGTCCGTCAGACGCGACAGGAGAGCGCAAGGTAGCAAACCATCTTGCGGTTTTTGCAAAGCCTGCGCCCGCTAAACATAATCCCAGTGGCAAAATTGATGGTGAAATTAAAATTCCTGATTCTGCTCGGTCCTGGCCGAAGTGAAAACATTGAATATTTTTAAAACGTAAGGAGTTTCAGATAAATGCGAATTACCGGTACATTTCTTGACGAAATAACACACGATATCCCTGCGTCGAACTGGGGACATAATGAATGGGCAAAAGATTTTGATGTGATGAAGAGAATCGGCATTGATACCGTTATACTGATTCGTGCAGGTTACAGGAACAAGGTGGCGTTCAAATCCAAAACGATTGAGAAGTGTACCGGCGGCATTTTGCCTGTTCCGCTTGACCTGGTTGAATTATTCCTTGATCAGGCCGAGCACTGCGGTATGGATTTCTTTTTCGGTACGTACGACAGTGGGTTATACTGGCATCAGGGCGATTACCAGAAAGAAATTGATATTAATAAGGCGTTCACTGAAGAAGTTATTTCAAAGTACGGGCACAAGAAAGCGTTTAAGGGCTGGTATGTAAGCAATGAAATCGATTCATACGATGAATCCGTCATCAAAGTTTATCAGCAGTTGACCGGGCATTTGAAGCAGCTTAAGAATGTGCCTATTCTGATTTCACCTTACGTTCATGGAATCAAGCAGTATGCCGATGATCCTATAACATTAGATCAGCATACCAAGGCATGGGATCGTGCGTTTTCAACAATTACCGGTATGATCGATATTGTTGCTTTTCAGGATGGGCAGGTAAATTATCATGAATTGGCGGATTATATCGCTGTAAATCGTGAACTGGCGAAAAAATACGGAATCGCCTGCTGGAGCAATGTCGAATCGTTCAGCCGCGATATGCCGATAAAATTTCCTCCGATAGGTTGGCCTGAAATGCTGCACAAAATGACGATAGCGTCTGAACGCGGAGTTGAAAAACTGATTACTTTCGAGTTTTCGCATTTTATGAGTCCCAATTCGATATATCCTGCTGCACATAATTTATATAACAGGTATGCCGAATGGCTTCTGCAGGGCGATGCCGATATGAGTGTAAAGAGAGAGTAAGCAAAGCCGGTACCGCGGAATTTCAACATCCAATTGCGCTTATACGACGAACAATGAGCAATATGGCGATAAATACCCCCCAATATTCCTGATTGACATTACGTAGTATAGTGTGTATAATAGCCGCACTAACTTCAATTGGAGGAATCAGGATGGCAAAATCAATTTTAACCGGGATTTTGATTGTATTCAGCTTAGTGTCAATCTCCTTTGGTCAGTCGCTCTATTTTAGAGATGATATCTCACCTGCTATTGATGATTATCACTGGACAGATATAACTCCCTGGTATCTGAACGACGGCGGATCTGCCATTAACAGTGTGCCCGTTATAAGCGATAGTGTTTTCCTGTATGCAGAAAGAGAAACGGTAGTCAATGGCAACGCTTCATGTAATCTTTTATATATCGGATACGCCAATTCGTATGGCAAACTCACGCTCGTACCGGGCAGTTACACCTTAACTACGAACAGCTATTTATGCGGCGGCTATAATAATATCGCAGGCAGCCCTAATCCCGGCAATGAAATAACTCAAAATGGTGGCACTATTTCAGCTAACGGCGTGAATCTTGGTTATTCGGCTGCCGGGCTGACCTATAATATGAATGCCGGTACGCTTACCGTTACAAACTCTCGAAGCATTATAGTCGGGACCGGCGGTTCGTCGCTTGGAGACGGTGCATCGGTAACATTTAATCAGGCCGGCGGCACAGTGACGGCCAATGGGTTGGCTGTCGGCCAGGCTGGCACGACAGGCATTTACAATATGATGTGCGGCGTGTTGAACGGCCTCACATCCACAGGCAACATTAAAATCGGCGCTGTGGCCGGTAGTTATGGTGCGGTCAAATCCGAGTTTAATCTTGGCGATGCCAACAGCACGGGTACGATTTCGTGCAGTGGATATACAAGTCTTTATATTGATTACCGCAATTCAACCCTCAATGGGTGGGGCACTTTTGCTCTGACAGGCGGTGCGGGTACAAGTTCTGCCAAGCTGTACAATGAGGGTGTGATTAAAGCCAATGGCTATGGGAACCAGCGTATGCT
>MHXU01000017.1 GCA_001824555.1 Planctomycetes bacterium GWC2_45_44 | reverse complement strand
ATACTCACGATGATTATTCTGACAATAATCGCCGCTTTTGCCGTTGCTATGGCATCACTGGCATCGACAAGCGTTCAAATAACAGACAATCGCCAGAAGGCCGGCTCGGCTCTCTCGGCAGCGCAATCGGGAATAGACTACGCGAAATACTTTGCCGCTAATGTTAATGCTTCCTTACCAAGTACCACGAATAACATCGTAAGCAGCGTTGAAGCGAATGCCGTATGGGCAGTACTGTGCCAAAAACTCCAAAATGACAACACAGATATATTGAGCGTAAGTTCATCCGGGACTTTTGCGGACTCCGCAGGCGGCGGCACCCAGATTACAACCAATCCCGTCAGTATTGACGCAGACACAAGTTTTTCACTGCGATTTTTCCGTTACAACGCCTTGCCGAACATTATCAAAATACGAGTAATCGGCACGGACAACGCCATAACAAAAACCATTGAAATGCAAATGCGAATACAAAAGGATAGCGAAGTGTTGCATTACGCAATCGCAGGCCGGGGCAGAATTATTGTTACAGGCGATTCAACCATCAACGGCCCTGTTTTCAGCACCTGGAGAAAAATCAATTGGAAGCCGCCCGTAGAGACCACATCAGAAACTACAGTCAACGGCAGTTTAAGTACCGTTCTGACCAAACAGCAATTAGCGGACGCAGGCTGGCAGTTAGCCACGACTGATGCCCTTGGCCAGCCGCTGCTTGACGCGGACGGCAACATAATCCACACCGCAGGCGATACCATACAGGGCTATTACGAAGGAGTCAACTACGCCCAATCAGCCGATACTATGCCTGGATTGAGCGAAAACGACTACGATACAAGCTCATACAAAACTATCTGTACCGCTACTATTCCGGTATCTTCAACGACACAACGCGAATACTTCCCGCACGAACCTGGTGATTACACGGTTAAGAAAGACACCGGAGGCTATCGCTTTGACCGCTATGTATATAACAACCAGACGTTCACAAACGCCAAACTCCCCGGCGGAAGAAACGCGCTATTCACAAACTGCACTTTCAACGAGGTGCTTTTTATTCAATCGTCTTCCTTTTCTTCTTCTACCACTAAATGCAATAACGTCAGATTCGACAACTGCACTTTCAACGGCGTAATCGTTACCGACATTCCAAAAAACAGTTCAATACAGTGGATACAAAACTGTCTCTACTTCACCGGCACAGCGAATTTTAATAATACATCAAGTATTCAGGAAGCGACAATTCTCGCTCCGAACTTCAACGTCAATCTCGGCAACACCGCCGTTGTCGAAGATGGCGAGAGCAGTACGCTCACAGGCGCAATCGTCGGCGGAATCGTTGACATCAGAGGAAACGCGGAAATCAACGGCACTATAATTTCTACTTACGATACCAACGCACACAGCGAAGGATACGTCTCTAATATCGGCTTTGCTGACGATGGCGGCAGCGAAGGCGGACTGCCCGAAGATGTCGGCACTATTCACATTACCCCCTCGCCTGACAATCTTCTGCCAAGCGGAATCGCAACCCCGATTGTGATAACGACTTTGCAAAGTACCTATTCCGAAATTAACAATTAAAAACTTTTTATGAGGTAAATATGAGATTTAAAATGTTATTACTGTTAAGCCTGTTGGTTTTAGCGATCGGCTGTGTCGGCGTGCTGTATGCTGAAGACGTACCACCTCCTGCCGACCCCAATGCCATAGTTGACTCAAATGACATCAACGACCCTAATATAGTCGTGCCTGAATAGAAAAGAGTCATCGCCAACTTTGGTATTGGCAAACCCGGCTAATTGTTTATAATACCGGCATAAAATTCCTAATATGCCGGTATGACGAACTCTATAAATACATCAGAAAATCACAGCAACAGCTCAAGCGAAAACGAGTTGTTGCGCCGCTACGTTGCCGGCGACAAAGATGCCTTCGAGGAGATTCTAACTCGTTATAAAGACCAGCTTTACGCGTTTTTAAGAAGATTTCTCAACAACCAGCAGCTCGTAGAGGATGCCTTTCAGGATACTTTCCTCCAGCTTTATCAGAGCAGAAAAACCTTTGAAAAAGATAAACCCCTTCGCCCCTGGCTTTTCACAATCGCCGCCAATAAAGCTCGAGATGCCCTAAGAAAACAGCAAAGACACGATACCGTCTCTATCGCAGCGATGGCAGAACCGACGGAGTTAAGCATAGACGATGTTATGAACTCTCTAAAGGCTTATGAAATAACGCCTTATGACGAAGCTGAAAAAACCGAACATGCCGAAAGAGTACGCCGAATTATCTCTGAAATGCCCGAAAATCTGCGGGAAATTTTAATGTTGGCCTATTTTGAACAATTTTCTTACAAACAAATGGCTGATGTTTTGAGTATACCTATAGGAACGGTGAAAAGCCGGCTTCACACAGCCATAGTGTTTTTTACCAAAAAATGGAAATCCGCCACTGGCGATGGCGATGGAAAGTTTTAATGGACACGCTTACAAAAGAACAAAGGGACATACTGCTCGACTATTATTTCGAATGCGCAAACCAGAATGAGTCTGAAATCGCTAGGGGTCTTTTGGAAAATCATCAGGGGGCTGTCGAATTTTTTAGCAGGCTGTACGATTCACTTTCGCCATTGGAACACCTCAATACCGAAAACGATACGAACTGTCCCGACCATTTAGTCGAAAAAACCCTTGCCGGCATCTATTCGCAAAGCCAAAGCAGCGATGAGCCGGTCAGCGTTAATCGACTTGAAAAACTGCTCGCCGAGGAAAGTCAAAAGGTCGCGACAAAACGTTCGAGTTTCTGGAAAGGTCTGGCCGAGACCGTTGGCGTTGCCGCCGCGATTCTTATTATGTCCGGTATCTTTGTGCCTGTCTCTCGCAATATGAGAGCGCACGCGTGGCAAACCGCCTGTCAGGCAAACCTTTCAAAAATATCGCGGGGTTTGACGCAATACGCCGGCGACAATCAGGGCTTTCTGCCCGCCGTCGCCACAAAGGCTGGTTCTCCCTGGTGGAGAGTCGGCTCGGAAGGACAGGAAAGCCAGTCGAACACCCGGCACCTCTGGCTGCTCGTGCGCAACGGCTACGCAGAGCCGGAAGCATTTACCTGTCAGGGATGCGCAAGAGGCAAAACTATTAAATTGGACCGGGGGCAATTGGTAAAACTTCCCGATTTCCCCAACAGAAGATACATTTCTTACAGCTTCAAATTAATTTCCGACTCCAACAGAGCCGCCTATCCGAAGTCCGCAACGCCGCTGATGTCCGATGCCAACCCGATTTTTGAATCCTGCCTTAAAACCCAAACCTGCCTGTCGAAAGGCGAATTTGAGCCGATTAGAGTATGCGAAAAACTCGCGAGAATCAACAGCTACAATCACCGCACAAAAGGCCAGAACATTATGTTCAGCGACGGCGCGGTCAGATTTACGACACAAAGAATCTTCGGCCAAAACGACGATATTTTCACCGTCAGAGATTTAAATATATATCGCGGCAACGAAAAACCAAACACCGAAGCGGATATTTTCCTCGTACCGTAACAATACCGATTATTGGCGGCTGACTCGCTTCTTCTGAAAAAATTCCCGCAGTACCAAAGAACATTCATCGGCAAGAACGCCCTTTGTTACCGACAGCCTGTGATTCAATCTGTCGTCCTGCACGATATTATATAAACTTCCGCAAGCCCCCGCTTTGGGGTCATTGCAGCCGAATACCAATCTATCAAGCCTTCCCAGAACGCACGCCCCTGCGCACATACAGCAAGGCTCTAACGTAACATAAATTGTGCACCCGCCTAACCGCCAGTTGCCGACATATTCCGCCGCTGCGGTAAGAGCGATTACCTCCGCGTGCGCAGTCGGGTCGCCGAGCTGATGCCGCTGATTGTAGCCTTTGGCGATTATTTTATTCTCACAAACAATCACCGCGCCGACCGGCACATCGCCGTTTTCGCCGGCAATGTCAGCCTGATTGAGAGCCGCCGCCATAAACCGCCTGTCAATAGCCTCTTGAGTTTGTGATGAAATAATTTCACTCATATTTTATACCTGCCAACGGCATCGTGGATAATGTGTTCTATAAACGCGTCATAACCAATACCCGCCCTTTCCGCCGATGATGATAAATCCTCGCCGAAAGCGACATCGGGATTCGGATTCACTTCGATAATAACGATTTTGCCGTCCTCGGTAAGCCGCAAATCAATCCTGCCGTAATCACGCAACTGCAGCAGACTATAAGCACGCTTGCAAACCTGCTCAATATTTTTCGTTGTCTTCTGGTCAAGCTCGGCAAAACCATAATTTATATTCCATTTTTCACGGTACTCCTTGTTCCACTTTACTCGATAAGTCGCAAGGCACGGGCTGTGGGTGTCTTTATTATTGAAAACACACTCCCGTATCGGCAGAGCCGTAAGTTTTTTGTTGCCGAGTATTCCCACATAAAATTCCCTGCCGCCGATGTATTCCTCGGCAATCGCGTCCTGATTCCATTTGCCCGTAACAAACTCGATGCGCTGTCGCAGCGAATCAATATCATTGACCACCGAAGCGTTGGATATGCCGTCCGAGCCGTCCTCAAACGCAGGCTTTACAACTAATGGAAACGGTATTGATTTAGGAGCTTTCACCGCCCTGCCCGGCGGGAAAAACGCAAACTTAGGCACTCGTATTCGATGATGAGCGAGAATATATTTGCAAAGCATTTTATCCCGGCAGAGCATCAGACCGTTGCTGCCTGTTCCGGTGAATGGAATCGCCAGCAGTTCAAGCATTGCCGCGATGTTCTTGTCGTTCCGCCGGTCGCCCGCGAATTCTTCGGTGAGATTGAAAATCAATTCCGGGTTTTGCCGTCTTAATTCGTTAGCGACAGCAATAATATCGTCGCCAACTGGAACAATGCCGGTCTCGTAGCCCAGCCGCCGAATCGCCTGCACAACGCAATATTCAGTTGTCATTTTTTCTGGAGTGCCGACAAACTGTCCATCTTCGTTCGGCACAGTGGCATCATCGACAAGAACAGCGATTTTATATATTTTCTTCGACACTGCCCGCTAAATATATCGTTTTTAGCGTCAATTGCAACAAGCGTAAAAAAAACTTGACCGAATTCAAATATATGCGATAAACACTGTGCTTATGAACATTTTTGTAGGGTGGGCTTTAGCCCACGCTGTTTATTTTAAAATCTCATCGCCGCAGGCGATTCCATAATTTTGATATTTAATTTTTGATATTTAATTTTCTTTATGAAAAATGTAATTGAGCTAATATCCGAACGAATAACCGCCGCGATTGAACAGGCGACAGGCCAAAAGGCCGCCGCTATGGTTACCCCCGCCACCGATTCCAAATTCGGCGACTACCAGTCCAACGGCGCTTTCGCCCTTGCCAAACAATTAAAAAACAATCCTCGCCAATTAGCCGAGAAGGTTGTTGCCGCTCTGCAAATTGATGATATTTGTTTGCCGCCAGAAATCGCCGGCGCGGGCTTTATAAATTTGAGATTGAAGCCGGAATTTGTCGCCGAAAATCTGCTGCGAATCGCCGCCAACCCGAATCTCGATATAGAAAAAACATCGAATCCGCAAACTGTTGTCGTTGACTTTTCAGGCCCGAACATCGCAAAGCAGATGCACGTCGGCCATTTACGCAGCACAATCCTCGGCGACTGCATCTGCAATATGCTTGGATTTATTGGCCATGATGTAAAACGTCAAAACCACATCGGCGACTGGGGCAAACAATTCGGAATGCTTTGTGCCCTTTACGATAGAAAATGCATAGAGATGGGCCGTCAAGGGAAAACACTGAATGCTTCCGAAACATTATCAGATATTGAAGCTTTCTATAGAGAAGCACAGCAACTTTGTAATACAGATAAAGAATTTGATCAGGAAGCCCGTGAAGCAATTGCAGGTCTGCATTCTGGCAGTCAGGTTTGGTTAGCTCGTTGGGAAGAAATTGTTTCTTATTCTCGAGAACATTATGAAAAAATCTACGAGAAACTGAGAGTAGGCTTGTCTGATCTTCATGTTCGTGGCGAAAGTGAATATAGAGACAAACTCGCCGATGTTGTAAATGACTTAAAACAAAAGAAAGATTCACAGGGCAATCCTTTAGCCGTCGAATCTGATGGTGCAATTTGCGTTTTTCCTGACGGCTTCAAGACAAAAGAAGGCAATCCAATGCCTTTCATCATCCAAAAAACCGATGGCGCGTTCCTTTACGCAACAACCGACTTGGCCGCTCTGCGATATCGAATCAATGAATTAAAGGCCGACAGAATTATTTACGTTACCGATGCCCGGCAGAAATTGCATTTTGAAATGCTCTTTGCTGTTGCACGAAAAGCTGGCTGGATTAATGACAATATCAAACTCGACCACATCACATTCGGCTCCGTTCTCGGAGAAGATGGCAAACCGCTCAAAACCCGCTCCGGCGAAAATGTAAAATTAAAAGACCTGCTCGATGAAGCCGTAAAAAGAGCAAAAGCAGTCGTCGAAGAAAAAAATCCCGAACTGTCCGCCGATGAAAAGGAAAAAATCGCAAACGCCGTCGGCATTGGCGCTGTCAAATATGCTGATTACTCGAACAACCGAACCAGCGATTACATTTTCAGCTTCGATAAAATGCTCGCGATGGAAGGCAACACCGCCCCATATATGCAATACGCCTACGCCAGAGTAAAATCAATCGGCAGAAAAGCCGAACAAAAAGGCATCAACGTAGAAAATGAAATAAACAGCGTAAAAACACCCAATCTAACCGAACCTGCTGAACTTGCCCTTGCCAAGCACCTGATAAAATACGGCCAGAGTATAAACACCGCCCTTTCGGATTTAAGGCCTAACTTCCTGACTAACTATCTCTACGAGCTTGCGCAGGAGTTTAGCGGATTTTACAATGCCTGCCCCGTTCTCGAAGACACGCCGGCAAGACCGACGAGATTGCTGCTCTGCGATTTAACCGCAAAAACAATCCGCCACGGCCTCGAAAACCTCCTCGGCATTGAAGTTGTTAAACAAATGTGATATATTGTAATTATGATTGCCGAATATGAAAAACTAATTGAAAAATGTTCCGCGCTGAAAAAAGCCCGCCGGAGTGGCGTTGATGTATATATGCTGCTGGACAACTTGAAGAGAACGCCGCAGGAACGGCTGCAGCGTCATCAAATCGCATTGCAAACGTTCCAAAAATTTCATAACGCAGCGGTGAAATGATGCAAAACGATTTATTGAATCTGGTTGACAGGTTGTCCGATGCAGGCGTGGAATTTGTGATAATCGGCGGTCTTGCAGGTATAATCCACGGCTCAACTCGAACCACCCAGGACATCGATATCTGTTGCAAATTTACGCCGGAAAACTTATTCAAACTATTTGCCGCAGTCAAAAACACCAACCCTGTCCATAGAATGAGTCCCAATCGGCCTGTTCTGGTTTTGAACTCACAGAACGCTGACAAATTCAAAAATCTTTATTTGGATACGGACATTGGCCAGCTTGATTGCCTCGGTGAAGTACAGGGTATCGGCAATTTCGACGAGGTCTGCAAAAACGCAATTTCCGTTCACATCGGCGGCAAAAATTATCAGGTATTAAGTATTGACGCTCTGATTAAATCCAAAAAGTCGCTCAATCGCCCAACTGATAAGCAGGACGTGATACAATTGCAGGCAATAAAACAGTTCAGGCAAGAGGAAAAATGACTATGAAAATTTTAACTAATTCTTTCGACGTTAATACAACCGCAGGAAACCAACTGATTGATATTACGGAAAAAATCCGCAAGGCCGTTTCCGATACCGGCATAACCAACGGCTCGGCTATAATCTACTGCCCGCATACGACAGCGGCCATTACCATAAACGAAAACGCCGACCCGGATGTCGTACACGATATCCTGCTGACTCTTTCGGAAATTATCCCCCGCCGCAGAACGGGATACAGACACGGCGAAGGAAATTCCGATGCACACGTCAAAAGCTCGTTAGTCGGATGCAGCGAAACGGTGACCATCACCGATGGAAAATTGCAACTCGGCGTTTGGCAGGGAATATATTTCTGCGAATTTGACGGCCCAAGAAAAAGAACCGTCCACATCCAAATTACAGGCCAATAAACAAAAAGCCTGTACATTAGATTAGTGGTTAGCCCCGCCAATACATTGGCGGGGTCATTTAAACCCCATCGCCTAGGGCGATTCCCTTGTCATTGCGAGGAGGCCGAAGGCCGACGCGGCAATCTCTTCCCGTAGAGACGCACGCCGTGCGTCTTTGTCAGTGTGTAGGGTGGACAGATTTTCTGCCCACGCGTCTCAAGTTTGTGCGGGTGAGCTCCTTTGTCGCAGCGCCCTGTCGCGGCGTAGTCGAAGACGAAGACGGAGTGGCTATATTTTTTTTGTTTCCGCCGTTGCTTTGGCAAGTTCTTCTTCGGCATTTAGTCGTTGAAGTTTGACCCTATCCAGTTCACCACGAGTTGTCCGCCCAGCATCTAAAAGTAGTTTCGTCGATTTTTCCTGCTCTGCATATATGGTTACAATTTGGCTCAACAGATCGATTCTCTTTTGGGGTGTTTCAGACAGTTCAATTTCGACCCGCAACAAATCTATTTTAACCTGCCCAATCTGTTTGGAATCCGCACGACCGGCATTATAGCTCATCTCTACATCGTGCAGTGTTTTTTGTAGAATATCCCTGCGTTCCATAAGCAATTTGCGAGAATCTTCAACTGTTCCAATCTGCACATCTGTTTTAACATTCGGCTGCAAATTTTTGTATTCTTCCGCTGTATAGACACGAATAAAGTTCCCATCAATTATATATTTATTTGTGCCTATGACAGCCTTCAGTATTTCTTCAAATGTTACATCATAGAGTTCCCTTACTGCAAGCTTACCATTTATCTTATCTGATGGAATAATATTTTTCTTATATTTTTCACCTAAAAATCGCAGTGCATCCCTTATAGACATATCTCTTCTAAATGAAACATTGCATCGAGTATTGAGAGCAGACTCTTCGGAAGTGTCCTTTTCAACTCCAATCTGCACGTCCGTTTTAACATTCGGCTTCAGCGAAACATTTTTCAAAGTTGTCCATTTATATGACATCTGTTGAAATTTATAACTTGTCGCATTTTCAGCCTTTACTTCTTTGGCAACAAAAGTTTGCTGACGCATTCCATTTACTGTAAGCGAGGTTTGAAGATGTGCGCGGTTTTCTTTTCCACTTTTATCTATTACAATAACTCTGTCAGCCTTTTTATCGTTTAAATCATCTGTAATTGTTATCAAGAGACCGTCGGGGGAATCATTTGCCTGCGAAAAAATAACCTTGCCGCCATCAACATTTCTGAAAGTTGTACCTTGGCCGTTGTGCTCTGCAATCGTATTCCAGTCCGCTTTATCAGGAACAACACCAATTTTTATGTCTGTTGCCTTTGTACCAGCTTTGATATGCGCTCTTTGTCCGGCAAATAATCCACTGGGCTTTAACACTTCAATGTCGCTGCATGTTGTCGAATCCTTTATTTCTATTTTTATTTGGTCAAATCCGATGGGAGTTTTAAACACAAACTCGTACCCAGGGTCTTTAGATTGATAACTACTCCTTTCAATCGTCTCAATCTCATAGCCTAAAGGTTCCCCATCCGGCCCCCACCACTGTTTGCCTTTGCTCGGATGTTCACAAACGCCGATTAGCTCAACCGTTACGCCATTGGAAAGTGTTGCCTTAAAATCATTTTTTATCTCTGCCTGCCCAGAGATGCCTGTGGTGAGCTTGTCGAATCCAGTCGAACGGGTATTAATCCCCAGCTTTTCAAGAGAGTTGTTCTTTTCAAATGAAACGTGCAAATCATTATATAAAACATTTGTACCCTCGCTGTTTTCCTCTTCAAACAGGGCTTTATCATAGGCAATAACCGCATTGGGCAGGTCTGTCTGTCTAACCTTATGGCCAATGTATTCAATGTTTTTCATAAGCCATGCTAAATCCTCTGCATTAACATCTACCTTCGACAAATCCTGTAAACTTTCAGGATATTTTTCATTGTTATCGTTTGCAAAAACTATCAGCGTTTTGCCAAGTTCGGACAGCCTTTTGGCGGATGATATTCGATTGTGAAGCTTTTTCACTTTTTCATTCGTACTGCTTAAATCTTCGGACAAGAGAGTTCTTGCTTCTTCAACTGTCCTGACTCTACCGTCTTCGTGGTTAAGCCATTTACCGTTTTCCGGGTTGAGGCCGCGTAGATCAATAGGTTTTTCTATTGGCGTGTCGGAAAATTTCTGCGGAAGTTCTGCGATAACCGCTGCATATTTATCTTTCCAAACCCATACTTCAAGAATTTGCGCGTTTTCAAGCGTCTTTTTCCATTCTGGACTCAACGGATTATCGCTAATTTGAGCCTTAATAACACCTTCAGAAAGTCTTGTAAGACTTACGGCCGCTAATTTTTGAGCATCGTTAAGCGCAACAATTCTATTTATCGCAGCGTAAGCAGCCTCCGGCGTTGAAAAATCGTTGTCTCCGAAATCAGATACATTTTTATTAACTTCATAAATCATTAGTTCATTTGGCTCCGCGTTCGCACTCGACAGGGCATACATTATAATGGTTGGCAGCGCAACAAGAGTAAAAAGTCCGTATTTTTTCATAGCTATTCTCCTTAATCTGTTAATAAAATTTTAGACGCTGTATATTAGACGATTATTTTATGAAAGCGTTACAGTTTTTTTTATCAAAACTTAATTCACCTTTGCTTTATGCCTCTTTTATGTCCCCTAAATCCTGCCCGCTGCGATGCGCATCGCGGCGAGTTATCCCGCCTGCCTTGTCATAGCTTCAGCGAAGACAGGTCTAAAAAAATAAAATTTCCATCGGCTTCGCCGATTCCACAACTGATAACCGATAACTGATAACTGATAACTGCGTTTCTGTTTTTTTACAAAACCACATCAAAACTTGCAAAAACCTGATGATTTTTATAAAAATCGCTCAAAAGTCGTTCAAAATTTGAAATTTTTTAACGAAATTTAACAAAATTTGCAAAAAACTTGCGCATTTGGCCGAAGTGGCTGTTCATAAGTCCTTATTTTACGTTCTACCGGACAACATAAATAAAGGACTTAAGTTCACGCGCGCAAGCGCAACTTGCGCGTTTGGCTGACCTGCCCCGGCTTGCCGAATGGTCAAGGCTGTTTTCGCTTGACTTGCTCACTTCGTTAAGCGTACAATAATAACAGAAAATTATTTTACTGGGGTGGTAAAAAATGGCGAATTTTAATACCGCCGAAGATATTCTTCGTCTGGCCATCGGCAGAGAAATCGAGGCAAACGTCTTTTACAATCTTCTTACGCAATTTGTCGATGACCCGCAGGTTCGCGCCTTGTGCAGCGAGCTGGCCTCTGAAGAGCTTGAACACAAGGGGATTCTTGAACTTGAACTGATGAAGCTCGGCAGCGTCGTAAAGCCGCCTTTGGCCGCGGATATAAAAAACACTGTTCTTCCGAAGCCGCTTGACTATATGCTCGAAATGGCCAGAGTTTCGCAGATGGATTTGGAAAAAGTCGTGCTTTTAGCTATGGAGAAGGAAAAAACATCTTTTCGGCTATATATGGATTTGCTCTCATCGACAACAGACCCTGCCAGCCGTGAGACGATGATGAATTTAGCCGAAGAGGAAGCCCGTCACAAAATAAGTTTTGAGATTGAATACGAAAGACTCGCCACGACTCGCAAAAAACAGTAGCCCCCCGCCAAATCTGTCATCCCCCGCCCTTGTATCTTTGCCCGCATTAGGCGTAACTCTATTATTTGATTGCAGTTATGCTGTGTGTGAAATTTGAATTTAAAGGTTAAGCCGCTCATCTTAATAGTCGATACGGTAAATACCGTCGCAGGTCTGTGATAAAACTGTCAGACATAACACTGGTATGGCTATGATGTTACTGAAAAAAATCAAAATTTGGGGATTGAACAAAAAAAGCCCGGATAAGTCCGAGCTTTGCAACCAAATTCTGTGGTATCCGAGCAACAGAGATGCCCAGGCAAGTCCTAACTGCGCAAAACCAACCCAGCCGCCCCTGATGGTTCGTAAAGCCGCATGGCGAAAGTAGATATACCGCCCCGCCCGCTCTAAAAATACAGAGAGTCCAACCCTACCTTGAGCAAATTATGCTCAAAAATACCCAGATGTAACAACTATCGCCTAAAACTCGAAAGTTTTAGTATGATTTTTTCTTAGAATAGCAGTTTT
>MHXU01000016.1 GCA_001824555.1 Planctomycetes bacterium GWC2_45_44 | reverse complement strand
ATGGTTTGTATATAACGGTGCGACCACAGATGCCCAGTGGAACAAAAGGCCGGCGCAGGCAGGTTACGGACGAAATCCTCTGAAAACCTGGAACGGTACACAAAGCAATCAGTTAAAAACTCTGGGCTCTCTTAACACAAACACAACTTCGCCGGATGCTTCGACAGTATTTGATACAGAATTGGCGTGGGTTCCAGTCGCGATTATCGCAAATCAGGGTGTTGGACTTCCTTCGGGCAATATCAGCGCAGAGCAGACACAATATCTGTTTGTAACCGGTCGTATGCCAAGCGGCGAAAACCTCGCGGCTGCGACACGAGATTCAGGTTCAGGCACTCGCAACGCGTCGATGAATACCCTGGGAATAGACCCAAGCTGGGCAAGAGGCGACAACTTCGGCGCCAAATTCGATACTGAATCGGACGCGGTCGCGACAACAAAGACCGGCCAAAATCATAGAATCAGTAATTGCGGCGGTTCAGGCATAATGGAAAATGCCGTTCAATACAGCCGACTGGCTGTTGGTTATACAGGACTTTGCAGTGCAAGCAGGGCAAACACCGATGCCATAAGCGGCAAATACGAAATATGCAGCGTCAAAAATGTAGGCGGTTCGGTTTATGTCCGCCCGACTCTTGATAACATCCTCAACAACAGCGATGTCAACAGCGGCTGGAGAATCGGCGGAAATGAAACATTCGCAACCGTAGGCAGTACAGATATATCCGCAGCTTATCAAATGTCAAATCCGTATGCCGCCGCGTATATAAACAATATAACCGCCAGCATAGCGGATTTCATTAGCTCTCCGGGGCTGAACGCAAATTATAATATGCCCGGCGAATATCTGGCAAACCAATATTTCCTCGTAGCGGCTATTGATACGATACCGTCTCCAACCGCCCCAACTTCTTTTATAGCCAATGCTAAGCTCAATCAGAGTTTGCAGGATTGGGTTGCCGCCAGCGCACACGAGCTTACTACTACCCCTGTTCCGGCATTCGGCTCGGTCAAACCGTCAGGCATAGTGCCGGTAAGAGTAGATATTGCCGGCAGCGGAACATACAGTGATGGAAGAACGTCAACCTACATTGATAACGGCGGAAACGTCATAGCCGCCGGTACAACTCTGTCAGAACGCAATAAGGTTGCAGGCGATTTCAATTACACAGGAAGCGAAAAACACAAACGCAATATGAACGATATAGCCAAAATGGTGGAAGCTGTGAAGAATCCGCGAACTTTTGAACAGAATGTCAATCACGGCGGATATTATGGCACTCAAGTCGGCGATTATGTTGTACCGGAAGTTATCGGCGACTTTGACGGCGACGGCAACTTTGTCGCTGCTGACGTAAGGTATTTTGCCGATGGTCTGGCAATAGACTCCGTTAGCGGAAAACTCAATCGCAGTGAAGGTTTTGCAAGAGTTGACCAGGCTGATAAGGCCACAGGCGGAACTGGAAACTACTTCGGCACCACACTTGCCACAGGCAGAGTATATGAACCGAATTCCGGCTGGTCAAAAGCGGATATCGCCGGAGCAGATGCCAATGTAACGCCAGGCGCCAATCCCGTTGCCAATGGCGTTGTTAATGCAAAAGATATCGACTGGATGTATAAAGTGCTGCGAGGCGGCGTAAAGACTGCAGCTCTCGGCCAGACACTTCCGATCAATCCAAATGTACGTTCCAATGTTCTCGACTGGAACAATCTTGATGATGCAGCACTGATGGACTTAAGCTGTGATATGAACGGCGATTTACTTGTCGATGCCGAAGACATTGACGTGGTCGTGATAGATATTCTCGGTACTAACTACGGTGATGTCAATCTGGACGGCACAATCAATGCTGCCGACCGGGATATCATAACCGCCAATATCAGCACAAGTTATGGCAAAAGCTGGGCACAGGGTGATATCAACGGCGATGGATATGTAACCGCTGACGACCTGGAAATGTACAGAATGACTCTTCTGACTGTATTCAGTGAAAACTGGCTTGCCTCCTGCTCATCGCCGTCGTGGTGCGATGGTATGGACTATAATCACAGCGGCACAGTGAACTTTGCAGATTTCGCGACATTAGCGCAGAATTGGTAATCAGGAAACAATAAGCCTCACTCCAACGGGAAGAAGACGAAGAAGATGAAGAAGAGGCATGCAGGTGTGTCCCATAAAGGACGCACCTGTTTTTTTCTCATTTTAACCAAAATTTAACATTAAAAAAACACTCATTTAACAATTCTTATTTAAACTCCTGACAGAAATTTTCGGCAGAAGTGTTTCTGTCGAGCAGTTAAATTTTTTAAGGAGATATGAATGAAACATGGAATTGTAATAATGGCGGCGATATGTTGTATTTCAGCCTGTGCCGTCAGCGTCAGGGCTGATGAGATGGCTGATTTGAAGCAGCAAATTGCCGAGCTTCAGCAGAAAGTCGCGTCTGTCGAGGCAAAACAGACACAGCAGCAGGTGCAGGTCGATGAAAGAATCACCAAATTAGCAGAAAAACAGTCCAGCGTGCCTGATAGTTTAAAATGGGCAGAAAAAATCAAATTCAGTGGCGATTTCAGATACCGCCACGAGTCCATCAATTCGCAAAGCAGCGGCACGGAACAGGCCGGAAAAAACAGTAACCGTATCCGCGCAAGAATCGGCATCGGCGTAAAAATCAACGAAGATTGGGATTTAGGTTTCAGATTGGCCACAGGCTCTTCGTCAGACCCATCTTCGACAAACCAGTCTCTTGACAATGGTTTTGCGAAGAAATCTGTTTGGCTCGACCTGGCATATTTCGACTGGCACCCCAAAAAATATGAAAATCGCCTGAATATTTATGGCGGTAAAATGCCAAATCCGTTTTACAGAGCGGGCAATAACCAGTTAGTCTGGGACGACGATGTGAATCCTGAAGGTATTGCGGCAAAATATGTTATGCCTCTGCCAGGCACAGGAAACAACCTGTATATCAATGGCGGCGGATTCTGGCTAAGGGCCGACGATGGCGATACAGCATCAACAAGCGGAGCGTCTGTTTTTGGCATTCAGAGTTATGTAAAGCACGAGTTTGAGAACAAAAATTATATGCTGGGCGGCTTGAGCTATTATACGTTCGGCAACATCGAGGGCAAAAACGGTTTATACAGCACCACAAACAAATACGGCAACACAATGACCGGCGCCGGAACAACCGCAAGTCCGTATAAATACTCGATGAATTATAATGTTCTGGAAGCATTCGGCGAGTATGGCTTTAAATTCGCCGATAAACCGACAACTGTCTATGGCAGTTATGTAAAGAACCTCGAAGCAACGACTTCAAAAAGTACCGGCTGGCTGATTGGAACAACATTCAACAAGGCCAAAGAACCGAAATCATGGGAATTGGGCTATAACTATCGCAATCTCCAGGCGGACGCGGTTTTAGGCGTTCTGACCGATTCTGATTTTGTCGGAGGCGGAACAAACGGAAAAGGCCACTGCTTCTCTGGAAAATATCAGTTCACCAGAAATATTCAGGGCGGTCTTACCTACTACCTAAGCCAAAAAGGCGATGCGGGCGACGCGTACCGCAGACTTATGGCTGACATAATATTTAAATTCTAATGAAATTCTAATGTTGTTCTAACACAATTTTAACAATAACAAAGTATAAGTTTAAAAGGAGTATTAAAAATGAAAAAAAATCTATTTACAATGGTATTGGTTCTGACAGCGGTGTGGGTATGCAATCTGTCCGCGGCAGAAAAAACTTTGCAGATTGAAGGCTCAACGACAGTCGGACCTATAGCCGATGCGTTCACAGAGGCCTTCAGTCAGGCGTATCCTGATGTAAAAATCACGGTAACCAAAAACGGAAGCGGCAATGGCGCAGCAGCTCTTGTAGATAGCCGCTGTGATATCGCGATGATGAGCCGGTTTATGAAACTTGATGAATTCACGGCATCAGTGGATAAAGGCATAATGCCTGTCGCTCACGCCATAGCGATGGATGGTATATGCATAATCGTCCACCCTTCAAACCCCGTAACCGAACTTAGCCTTGCGCAGCTCCACGATATATTCACAGGAGCCGTAAAAAATTGGAAAGAATTAGGCGGCCCGGATATGCCGATTGTCGCAATCAGCAGAGACACATCTTCGGGAACTTACGAAACTTTTGACCATTTCGTCATGAGAAAAGACAAGATGGATGCGAGCATCGAATATGTAAGCTCTAACCCGCAGGTACACTCAAGGGTCAAAACGACTGCCGGAGCAATCGGATATGTAGGCGTAGGCTTTCTCGATGCCGAAGTCAAAGGCCTCAAAGTGAATGGCATTATGCCGTCAAAGCAAACAGTTGCCGGCGGCACATACCCGCTGTCAAGGCCGCTGTTTCTGTTCACAAACGGCTATCCTGCGCTGGGAACAATAAGCCATAAATTCTGCACTTTTTATCTTACTGAAAAAGGACAGGAAATTATCGAGGCCAAGGGGTTTGTGCCTGTAACAAAGTATTAACGGATTTGAATGGAATACAATAAAGCACAAATGAATACAGAGCCAAAGACTGACAACCGGTCTTTGGCTCTTACTGCATTGGAAGATTTTAAAGGCTTTGCTTTTTATCATCTTGGCAGATTTAGTCTGTTCGCAGTTTCGTTCAGTACCGTTTTGATTGTTCTGCTGATATTCTTTTTTGTAATACAGCAGGGTCTGCCGTTCTTCAAAAATTTCGGCATAACAGAGTTCTTCACATCAAAACAATGGTATCCTGAAGCCGGTGAACCGAAATTCGGGGCATTGTCTATTATTGTAGGTTCTCTTTATGTAACAATCGCAGCCCTGATTTTATCAGTCCCGATGGCAATTTTGACGGCTGTTTTCTTGAGTGAAATCGTTTCGCACAAAATCAGAAATCTTGTCAAACCTGTGATAGAATTACTGGCGGCGATACCATCGGTAGCTTATGGTTTTTTTGCCGTGCTTGTTTTGGCTCCGTTTCTTCAGACCGAATTCGGCCTTTCTACAGGCACAAACGCTCTAAACGCGTCAATAATTCTTGCAATAATGGCTTTACCTACAATCATCAGCGTCGCCGAGGATTCAATTACAGCAATAGGCAGAGACTTGCGGGAGGCTTCTTATGGCCTGGGGGCTACTCGTTTTGAGACGATTTTTTTCGTTGTTATTCCAGCCGCTCACAGCGGAATTATAGCTGCAATCGTTTTGGGAATGATGCGGGCGATAGGCGAAACTATGGTTGTCTGGATGGCCAGCGGAAACGCAAATCAGATACCGTCGCCATGGTGGGATTTAACACAATCTGTCAGAACGATGACGGCAACAATCGCAGGCGATATGGGCGAAACATCCAAAGGTTCGCCTCATTATCAGTCGCTTTTCGCGATAGGAATTATACTTTTGGCGATGACATTTTTATTGAACATTGTAAGCGAATACTTCTTAGCCTCGGCAGGGAAGAACAGCAGGAAAAAATAGTATATGCGGTTTATCATAAGACATATAACGGATAAGATTTTCACAGCGTTGACAGTATTAAGTGTTGTTGTGCTTGTCGCTATTCTTGCCGTGATACTTACGCCGATACTATGGAAAGGTTTTTCTGCCGTTGTTTTTACCGGTACAATAGAATTCCGCAAGATGCAGCTCGATTTATTTAACAGAGGCGACATCGACGAACTGAACAAGGAAAATGCCCGCTCACAGCTTTACCGAAAAAAAATCTACGATACAATAGACAGATTCAAACAAAATATAGACGCTGAAACTCTGTGTGATAAGGCTGCCCAAATTTGCAGAACCTTTGGAAAAGAGCTCCAGCGTAAAAATATGCCAGGCGCAGAATACCAGCAGCTTCGTTCGCTCAGCAGAGAGATTAGGGATAAACTTCAAATTGCGTTTAATAGCAGCAATAAAAAAATTGTCGATGAAAACATAAAAGATGTTTTAAAATACAAAACCGATATTAGATTCAAAGACACTTCGGCTGCGGAATTGTTTGCCATAGCGGAAAATTTTGCCGCCGACATCAAAAACATCGACCTTGCCAAACGTCAGGAATATGCTTATGCCCTGAAAGAATTTGAAAATATCACCGTAAAGCTGCTTGGGTATAATCCGTCCACGCCCGTGCCTGCTTTGAAAATGAATAGATATGGTGCAACGAGGTTAAATATTGCCAAAAAAATTCTTAACCAATTGCTCTTGCTGGAAAAATGGGAACAGACTTCACCCGGCAAACCGATGGTCAAAATATCTACGCCAAGAGCCCGGTTGTTTGCAGGCACAGAAATTGAGCCGCTGTTTGATTATATTCGGGATAACATCGATGAAATGCTTATTCCAAAACGAACTTTCTACTGGCAATATCTCATTGACAGCAGTACGCCCGGCCATTATTTCGGCGGCGTAGGGCCGGAAATCCTCGGCACACTGCTTTTGACGCTTGCCTCGATGGTTTTCATTTTCCCGATTGGAATAATATCTGCGGCGTATCTTGCCGAGTGCCCATCAGACAACTTTATAATAAAAATTATCCGTATGGCTATAAATACTCTTGCCGGTGTTCCGAGCATCGTATTCGGCTTATTCGGTCTGGCGTTTTTCGTGCTTTATCTTGTGCCATTATTTGGCGGCCCATCGAAGCCGTGCATATTGACAGCGGCTTTGACTTTGGCGGCACTTACATTGCCGGTGATGATACGCGCGAGCGAAGAAGCGATTCGCAGCGTTCCGCAAAGTTATAAAGAAGCATCGCTCGGCCTGGGTGCGGGCAAATTAAGAACTTTTATTTGTGTAATTCTGCCGGCGGCTTTACCGGGAATTTTAACGGGAATAATTCTGAGCATCAGCAGGGTCGCAGGCGAAACAGCCCCAATTTTGTTCACAGGCGCAATCGCGTTTGGCCCAATGCCCAAAAATGCTTTTGACCCCACATGCACGCTTTCCTACGGCAGTTATGACATCGCGGTAGGCGATAGGCTAGCATCTCTCGTTCCGCACAATCAATACGGTATGGTGGCGACACTGATAACGCTTGTTTTTTGTTTAAACATCGCTGCGATAATTATGCGGGCAAAAATTTCAAGAAAGCTAAAAGGGCAGTAAATTTATGACCGACAAAAAAGCCATAATCAAAGCCGACAACTTCTGCTTTTACTACGGGACAAAAATCGGCGTAGAAAATATATCTATGGAGATATATCCAAAAAGCGTTACTGCTATAATCGGCCCAAGCGGTTGCGGAAAAAGCACTTTCCTGCGGAGCATAAATAGAATTAATGACCTGATTGGCAATACCACAAACAACGGCGTATTGCTGGTGAAAGACCATAATGTATATGACAAAAACACCAATCTGGCAAACCTCCGGCAGCAGGTCGGTATGGTTTTTCAAAAGGCAAACCCATTTCCCAAAAGCATTTTTGATAATGTAGCTTACGGCCCCCGTTTGCAGGGCATAAAAAAACGATCCGATTTGCAGCGGATAGTCGAAGAAAAACTAAAAGCTGCCGCTCTCTGGAACGAAGTCAAAGATGATTTAACTAAATCCGCTCTCGCCCTATCCGGCGGCCAGCAGCAAAGGCTCTGCATCGCTCGTGCGCTTGCAACCAATCCCGATATTTTGCTGATGGACGAACCCTGCTCAGCCCTCGACCCTATCGCCACGGGAAAAATCGAAGACCTCATAGATAAACTTCAAACAGATTACACAATAGTCATTGTAACGCACAATATGCAGCAGGCGGCAAGAGTGAGCAAAAGAGCCGCGTTCTTCTGCCTGGGCAATCTTATAGAATAC
>MHXU01000015.1 GCA_001824555.1 Planctomycetes bacterium GWC2_45_44 | reverse complement strand
CAAAAAAACTCCATAGTAAGAGACGCAAATGGCTGAAAAAAATGAGAAAATTGATATAAAAAACGAACTTGAGCGGAATGCCCAATTAGTCAGCGGCGTAATTACGGATGCCCTGAAGGGTTTTAAGGGTATTCCGTCTCCGCTGAAAGAGGCGATTGACTATACTCTTTCTGCTGGCGGGAAAAAGGTCCGGGCTGCGGTTGTTTTGTGGTCGTGCAACGCTATCAATGAGGAAATTACCGCTGACGCGAAAATAGCCGCAGCGGCGGTCGAGATGCTTCATACATATTCGCTGATTCACGATGATTTGCCCGCGATGGACGATGACGATTATCGTCGCGGCAAGCCGAGCTGCCATAAGGCGTTTGACGAGGCAACGGCTATTTTGACCGGCGATGCGCTTTTGACAATGGCGTTTGAAGTTTTGGCGACGAAAATTAGCAGCCCCGAAAGAGCGATTGAAATGATAAAGGTACTTGCACAGGCGGCAGGCCCCTGCGGTATGATTGCAGGACAGGTCAAGGACATCGCCTCGGAAAACGGGCTGGGCAGTGGAATAGATGTACAGGACATTCATATAAACAAGACCGCTAAAATGTTCTGGGCATCGGCGACGCTGGGTGCGATAGCGGCTGATGCGACAAAAACGCAGATGGATTTGCTCGGAAAGTTCGGCATGGAGCTGGGTCTGGGTTTTCAGATTGCAGATGACATTCTCGATGTCTCATCGAGTTCGGAGCAGCTCGGCAAAACCGCAGGCAAGGATTTAAAGCAGGGCAAGCTCACATACCCGGCCGTTTTCGGCATAGAGCAATCGAAGAAAAAGGCGCAATTGGCGGCGATGAAGGCGGCTGACAACTTAAGGGCGTTTGGCGCAAAGGCAACACTGCTCAATGAACTTGTCTTTGAATTACTGAACAGGACAAAATAAAAAAAATGCAATATGAGATACTTGAAAAAATAAACTCGCCGGCAGATTTGAAACAACTTCCTGCGGGACAGTTAAATAAACTCGCTCTTGAAATCACCGATTATATCACCAAATCCGTTAGTTTGACCGGCGGACATTTGGCCAGCAATCTCGGCGTTGTTGACCTCACAATCGCGATGCACAGCGTTTTTGATTTCCAAAAAGACAGACTTCTCTGGGATGTCGGTCATCAGTGTTATGCGCACAAGATTTTGACAGGCAGAAGAGAACTATTCAAAAAACTGCGTCAAAAGGACGGTTTGAGCGGTTTCCCAAATCCGGCTGAAAGTGTCTACGACCAGTTTGCCGTAGGACACGCAGGCAGTTCGATTCCGACTGCGCTGGGGCTTGCGCTTGGCGCTCAAAAACTCGGCACGAATGAAAAAATCGTCGTATTTGTCGGCGATGCGAGCATTGTCAATGGCGCGAATTTCGAGGCTCTGAACAATCTCGGCCTTGCCAAACGCCAGATGCTTATCATAATGAACGATAATTCTATGGCGATAGACGCTACGCAGGGCGCGATTGCGAAATTTCTCTCAAAGGTCAGGTTGAGTCATACTTATGAAGACCTGCGAAAGACCACCAACAGGATACTTGAGCATATGCCGATGTTCGGCAAAAAAATGGAAGACGCTCTTGAGAACTTCAAGCGGACTCTGCGTATGGCGATTTCGCCGAGCAGACTTTTTGAGAGTTTGAATATTCCGTATTTCGGGCCTGTTGACGGCCACGACATCGGCTCTCTGATTGAGATTTTCAAGGCGATGTCTCATTTAGAAACGCCGGCGATACTTCACGTTTATACCAAAAAGGGCAAGGGGTTCACTCCTGCCGATGACGACCCGACGAGATTTCACTCAACCGGGCCATTCAAGCTGAACGGCGATGCCGCAAAAACAATTACGACGCGTAAAATTTTTACGGACTGTTTTTCGGATTCGATTGTCGAGCTTGCAGAAGAAAATAAAAAAATAACCGCTATCACTGCCGCGATGTCGGACGGCACGGGGCTTGCGAAATTCAGAAAACGGTTTCCTGACAGATATTACGATGTCGGCATAGCTGAATCTGCGGCAGTCGATATTGCGGCAGGACAGGCGAAGCTGGGATTAAAGCCCTTTGTCTGTATTTACTCGACGTTTTTACAGAGAAGTTTCGACCAGATTTTTCAGGAAGTATCGCTGCAAAAGCTCGGTGTGGTTTTTTGTATCGACCGGGCGGGTCTGGTTGGCTCCGACGGCCCGACACATCACGGTCTTATGGATATAGGCTTTTTGAGAATGATGCCGAACATCGTGCTTGTCGCCCCGGCAAACGGAATTGAACTCAAGGCCGCGTTGAAATTTGCCGCAGCGAGCGATATTTCAGTCGCGATTCGATACCCGAAGGATTATGTTGAAGACGAGCTTTGTCGTGAGGCTTTTTCCCAGCCTTTTGAGACTGGAAGGAGCATTATTATCAGACAGGGAACCACGAAATTGGCTGTTGTCGCTTATGGCAGTATGTCGATAGAAGCCTTAAGGGCGGCAGAAATACTTAAGGCTGAAAATATCGATATAACAGTTATAAATGCCAGATTTGCCAAACCGGCAGATGGAAAAATTATTTCGATGCTGGAGCAGGGATTTAGTATAATAACCGTTGAAGACCATTCGACAGCGTGCGGATTCGGTTCGGCGGTTTTGGAAGCGGCCTCGGCCGCGGGGGCAGACTGCTCGAAGATAACCGTACTCGGCATCGGCGATGAGTTTGTTCCCGCTGACAGCAGAGCAGGCCAGCTTGATACCTGCGGGATAAGCGCACAAAAAATTGCTGAAACTATTAAAAATGTTATCAAAGTAAAATGAAGTTATTTTCATTCGCGGCTGACTTATGAATAAGCCTAAACTAATTATTTTCGGCGATAGTCGTCGGCAGTTTGTGGCCGAGGCGATAGAGGATTTTGTAAATTTTGCCGCGGGCAAAGCCGAAATACTTGCCAACTGTTTTCGCGGCGACTGCGCAAGCGTCGCTGATAAAGCTGATTTCGCGATTGTCTTCGGCGGCGACGGCACGATACTCTCTGCCGCAAGAGACTTGAGCAGCACCGGCGTTCCGGTAATCGGCGTAAATGTCGGCAGACTCGGATTTCTGGCGGAGTTTAGCGTTGAAGACATCAAAAAGCTTTTCGGCAGACTTACGACCGACAGCAGCCTGATAGAAAAGCGAATGATGCTTAAATGCACGATTGCCAACAACGGCAAAGACAAGTTAAGTTCCACAGCTATAAACGAGGCGGTGATAAACGCAGGTCCGAATTTCGGTATGGTGGATTTGAAGGTAACGGTCAACGGCCAGAGTCTTGCCGATTGCATAGGCGACGGGCTTATAATATCGACTCCGACCGGTTCGACGGCTTATAATCTATCGGCGGGCGGGCCTATCCTGTCGGCCAATCTCTCGGCAATCGTGATTACGCCGCTCTGTCCGCACACGTTGAGTTTTCGGCCCATCGTTATAGATGCCGAAAACAGAATTGAAATTTTTCCTCAAAGAATAAACGAAGGCACTGCCGTTCTGCTTGATGGTCAGATATTAAGTCCGCTGGTCGCAGGCGATGTTATTACGGTACAAAAACACAGCGGCACTTTTCAGGTTGTAAATAATCCGCTGCGTACGCAGTGGGATACTCTTGCCGGTAAATTGAACTGGGCGGCGAAACCCAAATATAATACAAAATAACGGAGCGGTTGCAGTGAAGACAAATGTATATAGAATGATTAAATTTATTTTGCCGATTGTAGTTCTCGCGTCTCTTTGCGCAGAAATTTTTGCGCTGGAGAACGAGATAGGCGACCCGACTGTTCCAGCCAGCAGCATTAAGAGCGGCCTTGTCAGAACGCCAAATCCGGTGGACGCAAGCGGCAATTTAGTCGTAACAGGCAGGGTTCGCGGCGGAAAATATTTTCGCGGGCTTGTGCCGTACAGAGACGAGACGGAATTCGGCGCACCGCTCGGTTCGGAGGATATAGGGTCGTTTTTGAGAAACACCGCACCGGTAACATCATTGCGGTCGTCGCTTTCTCCGCAGCCTTACTATCTGCCTTCAAGCACGGTAAGTTCAACGGCTCGCGGAACAAGGAATGTGGTATTGACATATCCAAACATCGGAAGTACGGGCGATTATGACACAACGGAATTGCCGAAAGTTCAGGTTCATAAGCCTTCGCAGCTCGCGGCGGAAATGCCGTTATATGATTACACCAGCGCAAGACTGTTGAGTTATGATTCAACCGACCTCGAGAGAGTGATTACTTATGACCTTATTCAGCAGCGGAACAAAAAGGAATTGAGCGATGCCCTGCAAAAGGCCAGCGAAGGCGTGGACAAGAAAACATTATTAGACGACCAAAAAGCGAAAGACAGTCTGATTGACGAGCCGCAAAAACCTTTGGAGCGTGCTATGCCCGCAGAGCCCGCCAGGCCGGGCGACAGACAGACGGATAAAACGCAAACTCAAAACATCTCTGCGAAAACCGTTTATGAACAAATGCTGCAGGAAGTAGCATCGGCTCATCTGAATAAGCCGGACGTTCAGGACAAAGAAAAAGAAGCCAAAGAACAGGAACTAAAGCAGGAGCAGCAAAAGGAGCAGACCGAAGATTCCGAAGTAAAAGAACGCCAGCCCGGCGATTTGCAAAGTGAGTATTCCAAAATAGACAAGGAAACCGCCGAGGCGACCGTCGGCGTGCATAAAAGTTTTGCGACCCAAGCCAATGATAAATTTAATTATTATATGAGAACGGCGGAGGAATTTTTAAAAGCCGGCAAGTATTATCGTGCGGCGGACGCTTATTCTATGGCGGGGATTTACAAGTCAGACGACCCGCTCGCATTTGCCGGAAAGTCGCACGCCCTGTTCGCGTCGGGCGAATATATGTCCAGCGCATATTTTCTTTCAAGAGCGATAAATATTTTTCCGCAGTATGTCAAATTCAAAATTGGCCTTGTCGAAATGATACCTGACAAGGACCGGCTTGAAAGCAGAATCGCCGATATAAAAGCCTGGATTCAGCGGTCTGATTCTCCTGAACTTAGTTTTCTGCTGGCGTATATTTATTATCAGCTTGATAAAATCGAACTTGCGACAGAGGCGATAAACTCGGCAGCGGCGAAAATTCCAGACAGCATTCCGGTAACGGCTCTTAAACAGGCGATAGAGAAGAAATAACAGCGGAGCGGACTTGATAGATTTTGCCGGGCAGGATTTTGACGTTGAAGAGATTTTCGGCTCCGCAGGCGCCATCAGCAAAGGCTACCCTGCTTATGAGGACAGACCGCAGCAAAAACAAATGGCATCAGCCGTTTATAACGCTTTGCATAATCATCGTCATCTCGCGGTTGAAGCTGGTACCGGCGTTGGCAAGAGTTTCGCGTATTTGATACCCGCGCTCGAAATCGCCAAACAGCACGAATGCAGAATCCTCATAAGCACATACACAATCACATTACAGGAACAGTTGATAAATAAAGACCTTCCTTTTTTATCTCGTCTGCTTGACAATAATTTCACCGCAGTTTTGGCCAAAGGGCGTAATAATTTTGTCTGCCGAAGAAGACTGGAATTCGCGACCCGCAGAGGGCAGGGACTTTTTGACAGCGATATGGCAACGCTTATCCGACTGGGCAACTGGGCGAAACAGACGGAAGACGGCTCGTTGAGCGATATTGGTTTTTCGCCGTCGCCGCAGATTTGGCAATCTGTTATGAGCGAACACGGCAACTGCAAAGGCAGAAATTGTCCGCATTTTAATAAATGTTTTTACTGGCGAAATCGCCGCAGGCTTGAATCCGCCCAGATTATCGTCGCCAATCACGCATTGCTGTTCAGCGACCTTGTGCTGCGTCAGCAGAATGTTTCGATTCTCCCTGAATATCGTTATGTGATTATTGACGAGGCGCACAATATCGAACACGTCGCCGAAGACCATTTCGGTTTGAACATAAGCGATGGACGCGTTTCGTTTATTCTTAACGGCCTGTACAACCAGAAAACCAAAAAAGGCCTCCTCGCCCGCGCAGAATACGCCGAGGCCGTTGAATTGGTTAAAAGCTGTCAAAACGCCCAGGCGGATTTCTTTAAAGCCGTCGGAAGATGGTTCGAAGCAGACAGGGGCAACGGCAGCACAAGGCCGGGGTTTGTTTCGGACTGCATCAGCGAACATATTAAAAAATTAAGACTTGGCCTTGCAAAACTGGCCGGCGGAATCGAAGATGCCGATGAAAAATTTGAACTTTTGCGTTTTGCCGAGATGTTAGGCGGTCTGGAAGCCGATATAAAAAGTTTTCTCTCTCACGATGATAAGGATTGCGTTCACTGGGTCGAATCGGAAAAAAACAAAAGAAAAACCATCACGCTGCAGAGCGCGCCGCTCAATCCCGCCGCGAATATCAAAAAATGTCTGTTTGAAGAATTTGAATCAGTGATTCTCACAAGCGCGACTCTCTGCACAGGCGAAGGAAAAGGCGGGCAGGAATTTAATTATTTTGCCGAGCGGAACGGCCTTGATGATTTTGACAAGCTGAAACTCGGTTCGCCGTTCGATTATCAGAAACAGGTTGTGATGTACATAGAGCCGGATTTGCCAGAGCCTAACGCCGCCGCTTTCGCCGAGGCCGCCGCGGAAAAAATTAGAAAATACATAAAACAGACCAGCGGCAGCGCGTTTGTATTATTTACCAGCTATCAAATGCTTCAGCAATTCGCCGAAATGCTCGGCGACTGGTTCAGCGAAAATTCCATCGAACTTCTCGTTCAGGGAGCTGGAGCCGACAGAGCCGAACTGCTGCGGAGATTTAAGGAGGATACCGGCAGCGTTCTTTTCGGCACGGACAGTTTCTGGCAGGGAGTTGATGTCCCCGGAGCGGCTTTGAGCAATGTAATTATTACAAAGCTCCCTTTTGCGGTTCCCACCCATCCGCTTATAGCGGGCAGGATTGAGCATATAAAGACCAAAGGCCAAAATCCGTTTTTCAGTTATCAGCTCCCGGCGGCGATTATAAAATTCAAACAGGGTTTCGGCAGACTGATAAGAAGTAAAACAGACACCGGCATTGTGGTTGTACTCGACAGCAGAATAGCAAGCAAAGGCTACGGCAGAGAATTTATATCCGCCATAGAAAAATGCAGAGTAGAAATGGCTGATTAAGGGGTAGTGAACCCCCAACTTTATGTTGGGGGTTATATGGCGATTTCCTATCTCAAATACGGAATCGAATCTTTCTTTTCAAACCTGTCTCGATACGCCGTCGGCTGATACAATTTAAAATGCAGTTCCCGCAGATATTCTTCCGGCCCTGATTTGCGGACTATGTCAATAAGAGAGCCTATCTGTTTCTGCGATTCAAAAGCCGCGATTGCCTTTAATTTTTTATCGAGAAATTCCTGCGGCGTTCTGATGCGAAGGCTCGGCGGTTCAGGAAAATCGCAATAAACGCCGAGTTCGTGTACATAAGGCGGTTTTTCCAATGGCGTTCCAAGCTCCGGCCAAATAGTGCCTGCCCCGTGAAACAAACTGATGAGCAGCTCGCTGTGAACGATTACATGGTCTGGATGCAGGTCGCTCGATGTCGGCAAAAAACATTGCGTAGGTCGGATTTTCCGCAAATAATAAGTAAAGGAATTCTGGAGGCCGGTGAAACCTTCAATTTGCGCTTTATCGCTCGGCTCGGCAGGCCGTCTGCCCCTGTATGAATTAAGCCGGCAATCCGGAAAACCCAGCCATACGATATTTTCCTTTGGTATTCCAAGCGACTGATAGCAGGCAAATGTTTCTTTCCTGCGAATATCCGAGATAGTGTCTTTTTCTTCTTTGGAGCAGTAGCCCATCGTCCCGTCTGTAACAATTAGAATATGCACCGGAACGTTTTCCAATTTGGCTAATTGCATAAAAAGGCCGCCGCCGAGTACGACATCGTCGTCGTGCGGACTTATAAAAAGAAAACATTCTTTGCCGCTCTGCCAGTGGCGAGATACGCTCTGCAGCGTCGAACCGGCTCTTCTTTCGTTTCCGACAAGTCTTACAAATTCTATTTGATTAGCAGTCATAATATATTCCCGTCAACACTTATACTTTTAGTCTATGAAAATCTACCGTATTGTTAGAGGATATGCAATATATTTTGACCGACGAAATGATTTGACGGGCGGTTTTTCGACTTCAGTCGTTTTCCGCCCGCCAATCGAGTTGAAAGGGAGTCAATAGTTTATTTTGTGCCGGGCGGGGAAACCAGACAGCAAATAGTTGTCTATCCCTGACAAATAATGCCAACGGCCTTAAATAATTGCGCCCGAAGTTTCCTCTAATTCCAGCCTCTGTTCAACTGCCGTCTGGTCTATGAAATTTATCATTTGCTCGAAGGCCTGTTTCAGACCGTCCGCAAGATTTCTCACGACAGCCGGCTTTCGTTCTCTGGCGGCGACGATAATGTCTTTTGCCCTCTCAACGAAACCGGCAAGCTGCGCCATATCGCTGCAAACGCTTAATTTTGCCGCTAATTCCTCTACTCGCGGCATATCTTCCATTTCGGCCGCATCAATAATCCTGTCAATGTGCCTTGGAGCATTCCTTATAAATACCGACAATGCCGTGAACAAATTAATGTCATCTGAACTCACTAATACTTCCTCTTTTATCTTATTTATATTACCATTACTACATTAAATCCATTAAAGTATAATTCTCTATATAATAAAAAAAGGCACAACCGTTTTACGAGTTGTGCCTTCTACTTACCAGCCATAATGCCGTACGTAAAGGCGATTGCCTTAATTTTTTTCTACCCACCTATTATCGGCATATTCGGTAAAAACTTTAAATATTTTTTGCTTTTTTTAATAATTGTTCCAGTTTAAACCGCAACTGTCCGAGTTCCCTTGACTTAAAGGAACTCTTTGTTTTTTCAAGTCCCCTGACCGCATCGGTCAGGCCTTCGACTAATTCTATGAGCCTTGGGCAGTTTAAAAGATTGCATATCGGCGGCTCATCGTTCTGGTCGGTGAGAATGTTAGTCAGATTTTTGACATCCTGAAAGGCCGCGCTTATATTCATCAGCGAAAGGTCGAGAAAGTTTTTTATCGAGGCAGAAAAAACTTTGTGATTTTTATTTTGCAGCACATCCTCAATGCCCTGCATTTGTTTTTGCCAGTCTTTAAGCCGATTTTTTGTTTCCGCAACCGTACAGAAAAGACTTTTGCGTCTGATAGCCTCGACAACGTTCTTTTTCAATTCCTCAAAGTCTATCGGCTTAACCATATACGCCGCAACTGGAAGCTGAACCGCGTCAATCGCGGACCTCTGCGATGGAAACGCCGTAACAAGAATCGCAGGCGTGCCTTTTGACAGTTCGTGCAGATTTTTTATAAGCTCAAGGTCGGGATTGCCCGGCATTCGGATGTCGGCAATCAACAAATCATACGCTCCTTTAGCAAGTTTTTCAGCGGCGGCATGGGCATCCGGAACGCAATCGCATTCATACCCCTGCTGCCGAAGCAAATCAGCGGTCGATTCCCTGAAAGTCTGTTCATCATCGGCAAGCAGTATTCGTCCCACAGCAGTCATAGTCCTCTCCTTTCAATCTGGTGTTATCTGAAATTGGCTGTGAATAGTCCTCAAACAATTCATACTCTATGTAACTTTACACTCAATCAAAAAAAACCTGCTGAAGTTCCACCTTCTCGGACATAAGCGCATCGGCGTAAGACTTAGCGGATGTGGCTGATTCAAATCCGAGTTTTTGGCGTAATTGTTCCATATTTGCGCCATTGTCTAACATTTTTTTCGCAAAACTATGCCTTAAATCATACGGAGTAACCAGCCTGTCTAACTCGGCCATTTCAATGTATTTCTCAATCCGTCTGTCGGTGCTTCTTGTATCGAGCCTTTTGCCGAACTTGTTTATAAACAAGGCGTTATCATCATTTTTTCCCTGTTCGGCTTTTACGTCCTCTGCCGGTCGGCAGAGGCTCGGCCTTAATTTAAGATAATTACCCACCAGCTCGGCGGCAGTTACCGTAATCGGCATCAGCCTTGTCTTGCCGGTATTAGAAGTAATATTCAGTGTGTATTTGTCCGTGTCGATATCGCTTACGTTGAGACTTGCTAATTCGCTCACACGAATACCGGTTGAACATAGCAGTTCAAGCATCGCTCTGTCCCTGATACCAAGCCAGGTATTCAAACTCGGCAAATGCAGTATCTTGTATATTTGTTCATCGGTGAGAATTTTATGTCTGTGTTTGCCGGTTTCAGTCTCCGGAACGCTTACATTTGTAGTTGGATTGAAATCGAGCAGTTTATGGGAGCATAAAAATTCATACAGGCAGATGAGAGCCGCCAGTTTGCGCCTGACCGAGGCCTGACTGTACTGTCTGTCGTGCAAATAATCCATAAAAGCCCTGACCTTATCAGTACATACATTCCCCAGGTTTGAAAGAACACCGTTAGCCGATTGGCTGCCACGCGAAAGGCCGAGAAAATCCCCATCGCAGGCAACGCCGCCAGAATCAAGAAAGCTCAAGAATTGCTCAATATCGCCCCTGTAGCTCTCTATGGTTCTTTCAGCTCTATGTCTTGCATACCTTAGAAAATCAGTGAACTCTTTTATTAGGTCGCAATCTCGCACAAAACACCCCGCCCTGCCCCTATCGTATATCCAGCATCCGCCCCGTTTGATACACGCTATATGGCAGCGAGCATTGAACCAAAAACTTAATTATTAAGATATAATTACAGGTATTATCGGCAATGTCAACAAAAAAACATTAAATTTTGTGGATATTATGTAAAAGTTTTTCCAATTTTGCTCTAATTACCGCAAGTTGCCTGGATCTATACAATTCCCTGCTGTTTGTAAGCCCGGCTACCGTCTGTTCGAGGCCTTCGGTCAGTTCGTCAAGCTTTTGGCACTTCATAACTTCGCAAATTTGAGTCTTCTGGTCTATTCCGTCCAGCAGGTTGATTGCACTGCGAATGCAGTTGAAAGTGTCGTCGATTTTCATCGTTGTGATTTCGAGAAAGCTTTTTAACGCCTCATCGAAACAGTTGCTCTTACCTCCCTGAATAGTCAGCTCAATCGCCTGAAGCTGCTCTATCCACAGCTTTAGATTATTTCTTGTCGCGGCGATGGTCTTATAGAGCTGATTGACTTTCACGGCGGTCTTTGTTTTTTGCAGCAGTTCCGCAAAATCAATCGGCTTTGTCAAGTATGCCGAGACCGGCAGCCCAACCGAGTCAATGGCCGTTTGCTGCGAGGGATAGCCTGTAACCAGAATTATGCTTATTTGGTTTTGTATTTGCGACAGATGTTTTACTAATTCAAGGTTGGCGTTACCCTGCATTTTTATATCAGCGATGATAAGATTATACTGTTTATCGGTGATTTTTTTGATTGCCTCGGCGGCATCCTGAACGCAGTCGCATTCAAAACCCTCGTTTCGCAGCAGTTGAGCAGTCGCCATAAGAAACGTCTGTTCATCATCGGCTATAATGATTTTACCCAGAGTTTTTTTTCTATGTTTTTTCATTCAATACCGGAATTGAAATATTAAAAGTAGTTCCTTTGCCTTTTTCGCTCACAAAATCTATACTTCCGTCCATCGCGACAATAATATCTTTTGTTATGGACAGACCTAATCCCAGCCCGCTTTTGGGTCCGCCGCTGCCGGTAGTAAAGAATGGCATAAATATTTTATCCTTTATCGTGTCGTCTATGCCGGGACCCTGGTCGCTTACCGAAAGTTTTAATTCATCGTTCTTGACAGAAGCGAAAATTTTTACGGTAGCCTGTTCGCCGCAGGCCTGTATTGCGTTTTGTACGACATTATAAATAACCTGCCGCAGCAGCGATTCGGACAGCGTAATAAATATATTCTCATCGCAGTCTATTTCGATATGGATGTTTTTTTCCTGCCTGGAGACTTTGAGCAGTTCTACAATGTCGCGAATAGTTTCGTAAAGTCTGAATTTTCCCGCGGGAGAGGTTTGCGGCTGATAAAGGTCGAACATCTGGCGAACTATCTGCGAGACCCTGTCGATTTCCTTTTCGATTCTTCCGACGTACTCGAAATATCTATGGCTGGCGGGTATCGCGTCTTTTACCAGCAGGAAGGAATTTTTTATGCCGGCAAGCGGATTGTTGATTTCGTGCGCGATTTGCGCCGCTAATTTGCCCGCCGCCGCTAATTTTTCCGTCTCGCTTAAAAGTTTTTGTATATGGTCTCTTTCTGTCATAGCCTTTAGAAGAGCCGTATTTGCGCCCTGCAGCTCCGCGGTGCGGGACAGTACTCTCTTTTCGAGTTCGGAATGCGCCTTTTTAAGTTCTTCCTCCGCCTTGATTCTTTCGGTGATATCATGGCCGGTTGACAACACTCCGATTATTTTCCCGTCATAATCTTTTAGAGTTCTTCCGTACCATTGTATATGCAGCAGTCTGCCGTCTTTTGTGATTATCGGGTTGACATTTCCATCGATATTGACATCGTGTATGGCATTCTGAAATAACTGGGTTATTTTTTGTTTGTCCTGATATGGCAGGAAAAGGTTGAACCAGTTTTTGCCTTTTACATCCTCGAGTTTATAACCGGTAAGTTTTTCAAAATATGGATTGAAAGTTATGATATTGCCGTTTGTATCCATCACCAGCACGATGGTCTGCGCGGTTTCAACTAATCTTTGAGCGAAGTCTCTTTCCTGCTTTAATTCTTTTTTATAATCGAGCCGTTTTAGCGCAATCGCGAGATTTTTTGCCGCGGCGTGAAGAAATTCACGTTCCGATTCCGTCCACTGCCGATTTTCGGTGCAGTTATCAACACCGATAAACCCTTCTAATTTTTCATCGACGATAATCGGCAAAACAAGAAGGGTCTTAACATTTAGCTCGTTCCAAAATAACCGTTCCTCGGCTGGTAAATCTGCCGCTTGTGAACATATTGCCTGACCGGCAGAAAGCGTCTTTTCCCATCCCGGCCAGATATTTTTCATAAACAGCTTATTGGTCGCGTTGTCGTTTATATACTTTATATTTTCATTTTTACACCATTGAGCCGAGTAACGCAATGTGATGTCCTTACTGTCGCCGCTTCGCGGCCCCATAAGAAAAACAAGCATTCTATCCGCCCCGGAAGCGGGACCCAGTGCCGACAGAAAATCGTCATATTGTATCTGCGAGATTGAAAGAAGAAGTATCTCGGATGCTTTATCGAGAGCCTCAAGATACTGTTTATGCTTATGCAGGTCTAATTCGCGAAGTTTTTTTTCCGTAATATCTCTTGCCGTGCCGCACATTCCCGTCAGTCTGCCGTTTTCATCTTTCATAAGCCATGTATGACACTCTACAATCAGCTTGCTGCCGTCCGCCGCCGTGTTAGTAACCTCTCCTTCCCATCGGCCTGTCTGACGCGTTGTCTGGATTATTTCCCGTTGAGTCGGCCCGGAAGATACGCCCTGACTATAAGTATCGACTGATTTGCCTATGATCTCGTCTTTGCTTCGCTTTACTAACTTACACTCGGCTTTATTTACATAGATAATTTTCCCTTCGAGGTCGGTCGCTGTGATACTGTCGCCGATTTCATTAAGCAGCGTCTCCTGAAACTGGAGCTGCTCCTGCGATTTGGCCAGAATTTTGTATGTTTTTCGCAATTCCAGCCATCTTCTAACACTGAATATCATTATTAACGCCGCGCCAAATGCGATTGCCAGCAGTATTTTATCCAATTTCTCATGTTCTGGGCTGATAGACTGGTAGAATTTTTCGACGGAATCCAATGAGTTTATGGCCATAAACAGGCCGATTGCCGCAAAAACAATGATTATGAATTCAATAGTGGCCCTGTTTATCGGTGACAATTTTATATTATTTTTATCCATTTTACTTTTGATATACCAGCTAATAGCGTTTCTGAATAACGGACAATCTTTATGGAAATTTCCTCGTGGCAGCCTAACTATTCGGAGATGTAAATCAAGTGAGCCGAGGCAGTATATTGATTAGAGGTTCTCTTGTCAATAGGCATAATCGTCAAAATCAGCGCACAAAAAAAGCCTCCGTTCTCAGGCAGAGGCTTTTTGTTTTACGATTTTCCATCTACTCCCACGGCGGAATGGTGCTCCACTCCGAGGATATAACCTGGTTTGGCGGACTGGCCGAATCCCTGATAGTAACCTGGTAGGTACTGTGGTTGTCGGAGTAAAACGGTCCCGCTATATAGGTTACCACTGCTCCTGTGCCGACTATCGGGCCGCTGCTTACGCTGCTGCCTTGTGTACAGCGGAACTCATAAATAACCGGCGGACTCTGGGCATCGGTCGCGCCTACAGCGGTCATATAGTGATAGAAAACACCGCCGCCGGCATTATAAACGTAAGGCGTTACAACCCACAGACCATTGCTTGTCGGGGTATACGTCGGAGCATTTACGTCCAATGGGCTCTCCTCGCCTTCGGCTAACGTCTTAGCCCACTCCGCGGTTGACATGCCGGTTTCGTTTTTGTAAGGCGATAAATCGCGAGCCCTGACCTGATATGTGTAAGTGGTATTGGGTTCGAGGCCGCTGTCAGTGTAAATCGGGCTGCTCTGCCAGTCGCTGCTATTTCCGTCGCTCCTGCTGAAGTAGTATTCTACGCCGGCGACATCCGTAGCCGTAGTGGCAGTCATTGTAATTTCGCTGGTGGATATCGCTGTAGGCACTCGCTCCCACGTCATCGGATTTGGTGTCGGAGCGAAAGTATCTTCGCCCGTAACCGCATAGCCGATTACGCTAAAGGCCGTCATATTGCCTCGCATATCTCTGGCCTGAACCTGATAGCCGTACTGCGTACCTTCGAGAAGTCCGGTATCTGTAAGATTGGGTTCAGTTTGCCAGCCGAAATCTCTATTGCCTCCGGCCAGTTCGCTGTAACGCATAAAGTGATACATAACAGGAGAACCTGAAATGTCCCTTGCGGTAGTGGCTTTCATTGCAATTTCGTGCATTCCTGTTGAGCCCGGACGAATTTCCCACGTCATCGGATTTGGGAACGGAGGCGTCGTTTCAAATGTACCGTAGTTGGAGGCGAAAATCGCATAGTCTTCAAAGTCAACTCTGCCGTCCTTATCTAAATCGCGACCGCCGCAGAAGTATGGGAATATACACCCGTCGTCCAGCCAGTAATCCATAAATCTGACGAGGTCTTCCGGATAGCTGACTTTACCATCGTAATTGAAGTCGCCCTCCAAATCAGTGTAGAGCAAATAGTGGTAGCCCATATCGGTGCGTCCGCTGTCGATTGCGTTGCCGAATACTCTGGTATGGTCTGTCCGTGTTGTATGCCGGAACAGGTCGTGGTCGATGGCTAATCCTTCGCCGCTGTCCACGCAGGGACTATCAACGGTTTGTTCGTGGTTGGGGTCATTAGCGACAACCTGGCTAAGATAATAATCTCCCCAGTATCCGGTTATGAATAATGGTGAAGTGAGCGTCGTACCGGTCAGGTTTCCGCTGCCCCAGTTCAGTGAACAACCGCTGCTTGTATCGACAAACACGCCTGCCTGACCGCCCTGCAAGTCGCTGTAGCTTACCGATGCCTGGGCATCGTATTTATCCACAGCCTCGAATGCGCTGCCGATAGACAGCGATTTGCCATATTCGGAATTGTTGTTCCAGATAATGCTGTTGATTATGTTGACGTATGCTTCATAAGCCGTGCTTACGCCGCCGCCGTAGCTCAAAGCCGTATTTCCGGCAATGGTGCAGTTTGACAGACCAAGTCCTGCGTTCCAGTTGGCCGATATGCCGCCGCCGTCTCTGCCTGCGTTGTTTTTGGCGATAAGGCAGTTGTGCATATTAGGTTCCAGAATGCCGCCGAAGTATGCGCCGCCGCCGCTTGCCGAGGCTGTATTTTGCTCAAGCACGCAGTCGTAGAACTTCAATGCGCTTGACGCGCTGTAGATGCCGCCGCCCTGGCCTGCCGGGGCATAAGCAAAATTGCCTCTGAACAGACAGTCGAGAAGTATCGAATTGCTGTCAACAAACGCTATAGCTCCGCCATACATAGAACTGCAGTTTTCGAATTTAGACATACCGATATAAGCAGTTGAATCTTCCAGATTTATACCACCGCCCACACAGGCGCGGTTGTTGGTGAACTGACAGTTGATAAGTTTCGGGAAAGTCGAGCCTTCGGCGTAAATACCGCCGCCGAAACTGATGACCGGGCTGTACATTAAAACGCTGCCATCCCATCCGTTTGCGTCCGGGTTATTCAACTGGTCTCGCGCATCCGCTTCATTGTCAACAAAATTGCAGTCCACGAAATTCACTTCGCTGTCCACGGCTATATAAACTGCGCCGCCATAAGCGTCAATGGCGTACCAATAATTCGGGTAACTGTCAATAGCGCTCTTACCGGAGTGTCCGCTGTATGCTCTGTTGCCCTGGAACAGGCAGTTTTCGATTTGCGCCTTTCCGCCGTCCATTACATATATCGCGCCGCCGCGACCGCTGTAATACCAGTAATCCATATATCCGCCTGTCGGAGCCCAATCCCATGTATGCCCGACATCGTCGCTCGGGTCGCCCCATGTTCCGCCGTGGCCGGCTGCCGCACCGTCGCCGGCAGTACCGCCCTGAGCAAAACAATTAATAAAATCACAATTCTTAATGTAAGGACCGCTTGTTGAGTCAATTCCTATAGCTCCGCCGTAAGCATAACCTGCCCATCCGCCGTCGCCCGCTTCGCCTGTACCCGGACAGGCGTCGCCGCCATGAGCGGAACAGTCTATAAATTGGCAGTTGCGGATTGTCGGCGAAGCGTTAATCAGTCTCATTGCGCCGCCGTATATGCTGCCCCCGTTAAGACCGTCGCCCGTCGGACCACTTACCGTGCAGTCAGGAGTACCGCCGCCGTAATGAACGTCCCGCATCGTAATACCATCGATAACCATTGTGCTATCAACATTGGATATCCTAAATCCGTTGCCGCGAATGATTGTCGCCGCGACAATGCACGGGTCGTCGGGGTTGGAGCTTGCGATTATTATGTTTTTGCCGTTGATATCGATTCTCACGTCGTCAAAGTTTGTGTCGTTGTAAAAATAAGTTCCCACGCCAAGAATAATCTTGTCGCCGTCTCTGGCATCGTTAATAGCGTACTGTAGAGATGGGTAATCGCTCGGCACATAAAGGTTTCTCGAAGGCGTTACCGCCGCTTTGCTGAATTTGACGAAAATGGTTTTGTCGCTGTTCACGGTCAGTTGATAACTGTCCGAACTCGACAGCCTGACATCGTTTGCGTCATACCAGCCGGCAGTAGAGTAATTTGAATCCGGCGTCGCCGTAAATGTCGGAGTCATACCGGCGTAATAACTGTATTCGTATGTGGCCGAATCAGGATGCGAAGCGAACATACTCGGCTCGGCAGAGATTGTGCCGTGAATGCCCGGATAATTCGCGTCTTCGAGTATCTGAACCGTTATATCGTATATTTTGCCATAACCAGTTATGCCGGTCTTGTAGTGATAACCCATATCAACTATGTTCGCGTCGTCATCGGCATCGTCAAATACGCCGTCAAGTCTTGTTGTATATTTTTCAAGTTGTGCCGCGACAGCCGACATACTGCCCGCGTCAATGCAGGGGCTGTTTGCGTCCTGGCCGGTCTTGACTCGTCCGAGATAATAACCCAGAACAAAATTCGGGTCTTCGGCGATGTTTCCGCTGCCCGGAGTAATTTCCCATATATCATTCGCGTCCTGCTGAAGTCCGGTTACTACGCATCCGGTCTCCGTATGAACCGGCTCCGTCGGCGAAATCATTCCGATTGCCGCGCCGACATCTACTCTCGGTTTCGTAATAGCGACTTTGGTATCGGTAATCTGTCTGCCGGTTGTAACGAGCAGATTCTTTACCTGCCCCGGCGTAAGATACTGGCCGATTATCTGTTTTGCCGCGCTTTGCAGAGCGGCTACTGCGCCTGCGGCATAAGGACATGCCGCGGAGGTGCCACCGAAAGTCGAGTCGTAATCATCGCTGCTGTACCCACCCGAACCTACAATATCAGTTGTATAGGCGTTATGCGAGGGTGCCAGAATATTAAGTATGCCTGCTGTGTTTGAATAGCAGGTTACTTTATCTGCCGCTGTAGAGGTATCTGTACAGTTTGAGAATCCCATGTATCCTAAAGCAGCGTCATAAACAGCGCCTACGCTGATTACATTACTCATAGCTGCCGGCCAGCCTATACCATTAGTAAAGTTGTCATTGCCTGACGCGGCAAGAATTGTAATGCCTGCATCAACTGCGTTTTGTGCCGCCTGAGTATAAGCCGGTGAAAATTCATCTGCGTCTTGTTTATTATCTATAGGAATGCCATATCCCCAGCTATTGCTTATTACCATAATTGGATTAGCAGGGTTGTCATTTTTATGGGTAATGCACCAATCCCATGCAGTAAGGCCGTAGTCGCTTGGAAAACCTGGAATAGTTAGAGAGCCATCGCTTTGAGCTATTTTTATCGCGTAAATTTTTGCGTTATAAGCAACGCCGCCGATATAATCGCTGACAGTACCGAGGTTGCCTGCCGCAATACCGGCACAACAGGTGCCGTGCGCTTCGGTTTCAGGCATTGGGTCTGGGTCATTATCTCCGAAGTCCCAGCCACCTATGACTTTGCTGTTCGGGAAACCGCCGCCGCCAAGTCTCGGATGAGTGTAATCAACACCGCTGTCAACGATAGCAATTGACATGCCTGAGCCGTTATAACTTGCTCTGGTTGATAGTGCGTTCATCAATGGCAAGCCTTGAGCCATTGCGGGATAAACCGTTCTAACCGGCTCGATATGCGCGACATTTGGGTTTGCCGCGAGCTTATTCAGGCCGGCTGCGTTTATCTGGCCGCTGAATATCGCGGCGTTTGTAAGTTTTTGTCTTAATGTAAATTCGCCTGCGCTTAAAGTTCCAAGCACCTGATTTTGC
>MHXU01000014.1 GCA_001824555.1 Planctomycetes bacterium GWC2_45_44 | reverse complement strand
CTGAATTTATTGATTCGGCCTGCTTCTGGTCATAGAAAGAGCCGACAGCGCAAGAATCTCTTTAGCGACAATATCTGCGATAATCAATTGCTGCGGAGATGGCTGGGCTGCGGCCAGCACGGCAGGTGCGATTTGGATATTATTGATTGTGCGGACAGGAAAAACAACAGGAACCGACTGTGCTATAATCGGTATCGGCCGGAATTTTATTTCCTCTTTGTCTATTTGCGGGGTGTCGTTTTCTTTGCCAGGCGATTTTCTTTTTAACCCTGCAATTTTTCTCTGCTGTGCCAATATCTGCATACCCAAATCCAGCGAAGGCATATCCTGCGATTTGTCCGCATTGTCAGACTTGCTGATTTTCTTGACCATATCGCTTACGAATTCGCCTTTTACCGGTGGGGTTTTCATAATGTCACCAAAACTCGGCATAGAATCGGGATTGGCCAGAGGGTTTTGCTGTTTGAGGAGCGCGTTAAGCAAATCCTGCTTGCCTCTGGCGATGTCCTGCTCAACTTTTTTATCGCGATTTTCATCTTTTTCCATAAATCTGGCCCCGTTGAAAATTATAACACTGATAGGGCATTTGGCAAGGAAAAAGGCCATATAGAAATGCGGCTTTATGGATTATTTTTTTTGGTTTTATTTTCGAGATATTTGGCTTTTTTCACAATCTTGTCAAAATCGGAGACATACTTCTTGTCCTGTTTAATACGGAAAATCTCATATTCTTTTTCTGCCAGAGCAATGGCGACCTCGTGCGAGATTTTACCTTTATCCTGTAATACATCCTGCTCATTAAATTTAAGAAAGGCATTGAGCTTTTGTGTCCAGTCATTCATTTTCATTAAACGACCGCGACTTGCCTGAAACTCGGCGTAATCAAGGTACATAGTAACAATATGATTAAGTTTTTGAATTTCGTCTTTTTGAAGATAATTTTTAGCTATTTTTATGTCGCCGGGCAATATTTTGCCTTTTGGAGATTTTCGCCATGTGGTAAGCCCCATAAAAGGTCTTCCACTGTTAGCGCGTTCAGCGATAATTTCCGCTGCTGTTCTGGTTGTTATGGCGAAATGAAGCTTATTTTGAACAGTTGTAAAAAACTTTTCCGCCTCTGCGGTATTGGGCGAATAATCGATTGAAGTTGCGTAAATATCTGTTATTTTCTGGTACATCATACGCTCACTGGCGCGAATTTCCCGAATTTCTTCCAGAAGTTCGTCAAAATACCTTCCGCTGAATTTTGTACCATTGATGAATCTGTCTTTATCAAGGGCAAAACCTTTTAGGATATAGCTTTTTAGTTTATCTGTTGCCCATATTCTAAACTGTGTACCTCTTGCCGAATTTACTCTGTACCCGACGGCAATAATTGCTTCTAATGAATAATGCCTTGTTTTATATTTCTTGCCATCGGAGGCAGTTGTCGAGCATTCCTCGATAACTGATTTCTCGTCAAGTTCCTTTTCCGCAAATATATTTTTCAGGTGCAGAGAAACATTGTCAACACTGCATTCGAAAAGTTCAGCCATTGTTTTTTGGGTCAGCCAAACATTTTCATTTTCAAAACGAACCTCTATTCGAGCATCCCCGTTTTCGGTTTCATAAATTGCAATTTGATTGTCTTGCTTCATATAACTCAAAATTCTATATAAAGTTTTTATTTCGGGCAGAGCGAAAATTCCGTATATGGCACAAGCGGAAATTCGTCCAACAGAGCGTACAAATCGGCAATCGCAACATCTTTTATCCGCTTTATCTCATCTTCAATCGGCTGGTATTTTCCGAGATAGACCCAGTTGACTCCCAGCTCGACCAATCGACCCATCGGCACTTCATTTTTGATGGTAATTGCCGACAGCACTTTATTTTTTGCCATCTGCAATTCGGATTCTGAAATTTTGTCATTTTGCAGCGATTTAAAAATCTGCTCGACAATTTCCATTACCTTTTCGCCGTTTTCCGGAGAGGTCTGAATATAACTGTAATATGCGCCGATACCGTCCATCGCTTCGCACTGCATCGCGGCTGCTTCCGCTATTGCGGTATCGACAAGCTCCCAAAAAAATCTCGAACCGGAGTCGTCGCCGATGATTTTGGCAAGCAGCATCGCGGTATAGCATCGCTTGTCCTGATATGAAACTGTCGGACTTGCCAGACAGATGTGCTGACGATTGAGACTGCTTCGCTTAAGAGAATCTTTTTTTGCCGTGCCTGCGAAATACTCGGTAATTCTGTCCGCCTGCTTTGGCTGCCAGCTTCCGCTGCCCGCTTCGATACAGCCGCAGATTTTTTCAAAGTCAAAATTGCCCGCGACAACCGCCGTGATATTATTCGGCGCGTATCTGCGAGCGAAATACTCCCGCATTTGTTCGCTTGTCAGGGCTTTGATGCTTTCTTCCGCGCCCAGTACGCTTTTGCCGCAGGGGTGTTTATCGAAATGCAGCGCTCTGCACCTGTCCATCACGTCGAACTGCGGCAGGTCTTTATACATTGCGATTTCTTCGAGAATGACGTTCTTTTCCATATTAAAATCGTCGTCTCGAAGACTTGGCCGAAGTAAATCGCACCACAGATTCGTAACTTCGGCAAGCTGGCCCGGCAGAGTCGCCGCGTAAAAAACCGTATTCTCCTCGCTTGTGAACGCATTATATTGCGCGCCGAGATTATCAAAGCAGAGATTTACGTCTAATGCGGACAGCTTATCGGTGCCTTTAAACAGCATATGTTCGAGGTAATGGCTTACGCCGCTGATTTGAGCGGTTTCGTCTCTTGCGCCGGTTCTGACGAAAAATCCAACCGCTGCCGATTGTGCGTCTTTGTTCACTTCACCGATGATGTTTAGGCCGTTGTTTAATTTTTTATGTTTAAATTTCATTTTGCACCGGCTTAATTTCTACTGGTCCGATTGTTGTCGTGCAGAATTTTTCAAACGGGTTTTTATTCAGGAATTCAAGTACGCTTTTTACGGTGGTCTTTTCGATTTGCTGTTTTATCTCGGCAAGGCTCCTTACTTTGCCGAGCATATAAAAGTCCGTTGCCGCGGCCATCGCGCGAGCCATTGTCGATTCGCTCTGCATAATCAGGCCGCTTTCGAGGCCGATTTTCGCCCTGCGCATTTCGTCTTCGCTGATGCCTTTGCCAAGTTTTTTCATCTCGGCGATGATTAAATCATAAGTTTCCTGCGCCTTGTCGGGCGTTGTTCCTGAATAACAGCTAATGCCCGCCATTTCCTTGAGGCTGCTGTATTTTGCGCCGACGGCATAGCACAGGCCGCGTTTTTCTCTGACTTCGGTGAACAATCTCGAGCTCATTCCGCCTGAAAGCACAGCGACCGCGATTCTGGCGTTATAATAATCGCTACTTTGAGCAGGGACAGTCGGGGTCATTATGCCGATATGAACCTGGCTGCCGTCGTGAGCGTGATGATGATAGGCGAGTGTCTGTTTTTTTGGCGTTATGGTTTTTTCCGTTTTTGATTTTTCAGAGCCGAATAATTTTTCAAGCTGTCGGCAGAGTTTTCCAAAATCATATTTGCCCGCGACTGCGAAAATCGTCTGGCCGATATTAAAATTGTCGGCGATTATCTGTCTGCATTTTTCAGCGGAAAGTTTTTCGAGTTCTTCCTTATTGCCTTCCGGGCTTCTGCCGAGCGGAGCGGGATAAAAATGCTCGCGAAGCAGAATAGACGTTTTATGCCGCGGGTCGTCGTCAAGACCGGCCAATTCGCTGACAGCAAGCTGCTTTGAAAATTCAAACTGCTCGCCGTCTAATGAAGGTTTCAAAATTACATCGGCGTAAAGCTCTATCGCTTTGTCTAAATTTTCAGCCTCCATTGCCGCCGAAAGCGTAATGTGTTTTGATTCGATATTGCTGTTGCGATGCAGTCCCAGACCGTCTAACAAGCCTGTGAGTTCTCTGCTTGTTTTGCCGCCTGCTCCTCTGAAAATCCAGTCTTCGATAATGGCCGGAGCTCCGCAGCAGCCGTCAGGCACAACCGCCGCTCCGCTGGGCAGCAGAAAATCAAATGCGACCGATTGCACCTGCGTCATCGGCACGCCGAGTATGGTCATTCCGTTTGAAAGTTTATAAGTATCAATTTTTTCCGTCATATTAAACGCTCTCACGTTCTATTTTTGCGCCGAGGGCGTTCAGTTTTTCCTCTATTTTTTCATAGCCTCTGTCGATGTGATAGACGCGGTTGATAATCGTTTCGCCGTGTGCCGCCAAAGCCGCGACGACAAGCGCTGCCGAGGCTCTCAAATCCGATGCCATAACCGGAGCGGAAATAAGTTTATCAACGCCGCTTACGATGACGTGCGGGCCTTCTTTGCGCAGGTTCGCGGCCATTCTGCTCATTTCCGCGACGTGCATAAATCTGTCGGGGAAAATTTTCTCGGTGATAATGCTGTTGCCCTTCGCCAAGCAAAGAACCGCCATAAACTGCGCCTGCAAATCTGTTGGAAACCCAGGATACGGCAAGGTGGTAATATCCGTCGGCTGGAGATTTCCGTTTGAACTGACCACGCAGCCGTCGGTTGTTTCCTCAACCGCGACATTCATACTGCGAAATTTATCAACCGCAGCCATAAGGTGGTCGAGTCTGCAATTTTTTATTTTGACGTTGCCGTTTGTAATTGCCGCGGCAGCCATAAATGTTCCCGCTTCAATTCTATCGGGTATTACTGTATGCTCGACGGGTTTTAATTCCTTTACGCCGTGGATAACAAGCTGCGGCGAACCTATGCCGGTAATTTTCGCGCCCATTGCGACAAGACAGTGCGCCAGGTCTGTAATCTCCGGCTCGCACGCTGCGTATTCTATTATTGTTTTGCCTTTTGCCAGAGTTGCTGCGCAAAGCACATTCGCAGTCGCCAGTACGCTTGAGCCGAACGCTCCGCCGAGGAATATATTCGCTCCCTTTAGTCCGCCGTTTGCGGTTGCCGAGATGTATCCGTTTTTGAGTTCGATTTTTGCGCCGAGTTCCTGCAATCCGCGAAGGTGAATATCTACCGGCCTGTATCCGATAGCGCATCCGCCGGGCATCGAGACCTCGACTTTTCCGCAGCGAGCCAGCAGCGGGCCGAGAATACAGATGCTCGCCCTCATTTTGCGGACGATTTCATAATCGCCGACAGGCTTGCTGATAGTTGTCGCATCAACGGTGGTTGTTCCGCCGTTGGTTTCGACTTTGCAGCCCATATCTTCGAGCAGTTTGCCCATCACTCCGATATCACTAAGATTGGGTACGCTGTGGAGCGTGGTTTTGCCCCCGGCCAGCAGAGTTGCCGCCATAATCGGCAGAGCGGCGTTTTTTGAACCGCCGACTATTATTTCGCCATCAAGCCTCACCGGGCCTGTAATTTTAAATATATCCATTGGCATAGCAGTATTCCTTTGAAAAATACAAGCCGATATACTATTTAAAGTATAGTCAAAAATCAAAGTTAAAATAGGTTTTTGGGATTTATGCCGGAAATATCGCTTAATGACATACTAATACTGTTTTTTTGCTTCCTCGGCGTTGCATCGTTCCTGTACTGGCTGTTCCGCACAGGTTTTGGTAAAACCGCGTTCGATGGGTCGGCTGTTCGTCCTAATTGTCTGCCTTTTTATACTGTTTTGACCGTTCTGTTCGGCTGGCTCGGCATTACGCTGCTGACATCGGATTTCATCACCAAAGCCACCTCTCAAATGCCCGAATGGCGGCAGAATCTTATCCTTTATTCCGCCCTTGTCACGATAGAGATTATAATCATTGTCTTTGTTCTCGGTTCGGCCAAACGATTTTTCGACGACGGCCTGCGTGGTTTGGGTTTTAGAAAAACCGGCATCATCAGCGACTTTGTTTCCGGATTAGCGATTTTTATTGCCGTCTGGCCTTTGGTTTTGGGCGCTCTTTATATTGTCATTGCTGTCGGCAAACTCATTGTTGGGCCGGACTTTCAAATGGAACAGAACGAAGGCCTCACCGTAATTTTGCAATACGAGCAGTGGTCTCTGCGAATTTTGATGATTTTTTTCGCGACGATTTTAACGCCGATTTTCGAGGAAATTATTTTTCGCGGACTTCTGCAAAGCTATCTGCGGGGTATAGGTTTGAGTTCATGGCAGACTATTTTTATTGCTTCGGTGATTTTTTCGCTGCTGCACCCGCTGATGCACTTCCCAGCGTTGATAATCCTGTCAATCGCGATGGGCTATGCTTATGAAAAGTCAGGCTCGCTGCTGCGTCCGATTTTTATTCATCTGCTTTTCAACGGCTCAACAATCGCCTTTGCATTGTTGAATTGAGGATACTATTACGCTTCATCGAGGCATTTTTTCAGCGTTTTGCAGACTAATGCCGCGTCGTCTTTGCTCAAATTATTATAGAACGGCAAAGCAATTGTGCATTTGCAAACGGCATCGGAAATCGGGAAATCGCCATCCTTAAATCCGAATTGCTCAACCATAAAAGGCTGAAGCGTAACGGGTGGGAAGTAATTGCTTACGCCTATGCCCTGTTCGGCCATCGCCTTTAAGATATTGTTTCGCTTGGCGGCCAGAGCGCCTTTTAACTGTATAACGAACACGAACCAGCTCATTCTTGCGTTTGCCGGCGACTGCGGAACGATGATTCTATTCTCGCCCGCGAGCAATTCCTGATACATTTTCGCGACAGAGCTTCTCTTTTGGACGAATTCCTCAATTCTCGACAACTGAACAATTCCCATAGCCGCGTTGATGTCGGACATTCTGAAATTGTAGCCCAATCTTTCGTGAGCGAGCCAGCCGCCGCCTTTTCCGCGTCCCTGATTTCGCAGCGATTTGCAAATATCAATCACTTCTTCATTATTGCTTACAATCAGACCGCCTTCGCCGGTTGTGTTTTGTTTGTTCGGATACAATCCGAAAAGGCCGACATCGCCGAAACTGCCGGCCTTTTTGCCGTTCAGTTCACTGCCGAGAGCTTCGCAGCTATCTTCAATTACGACGAGGTTATGTTTTTTCGCGATTTGGCAGACTTTGTCCATATTGGCGGGATTGCCGAAAACGTCAACGGGCATAATAGCTTTTGTTTTTTTCGTGATTTTCGCCTCGATTTTGGCAGGGTCGATATTCAGATTTGTCGGGTCAATGTCAACAAACACCGGAACTGCTTCGACCATAAGTATCGAATTTGTAGTGGCAATGAATGTAAATGGCGTTGTGATGACCTCATCGCCTTTGCCTATGCCGAGAGCTTTTAGGCAGAGAAATAAACCGCTTGTGCCGGAGTTGACGGCCGCGGCATATTTTACGCCGATATATTTAGCTATTTTTTCTTCAAATTCCGGTATTTTGGGTCCCAACGATAAATTGGGCGTTCTCAAAACTTCCACAACAGCTTGTATTTCTGCTTCCGTAACGTCAGGACGGGATAAATTGACTTTCATCTATGAACTCCGAAATTGGTTGAAACAAACAATTATATATTAAATGCCGGTCTAAAAAAATAAAAAAACTTGCGCAGATTTGCTTATGTTTTTTTAGCGATTTTGAGAAAAAACGTGGTTTATAGGCTAAAAAACTATTAAAGATATTAAAGGTCTGCAAGTAAATTGCAAATTTTGTTAAATTTTGATAAGTTTTTGACGGTTTTTGAACGATTTTAACTGCGGATTGCGTGGATTTTCACGGATTTTAACCCATTTTGATATGGTTTTTGCAAGTTTTATTAAGGACTAAACAATTCTGGAATAGGGGGTAGGGGATAAAAAGTATTCAGTATTCAGTAGACAGTAGGTGGAATCGCCTGCGGCGATGAGGTTTTATTTTTTTAGACGGGATAACAGGCACACAGGCACAAAGAATTTTGACGCTGATTTCGCAGAGGGTGCACGTCGGTGCAATCCTGTGATCAGTCTTTTTGCCCAGCGATTAGAGGCTCAAGGCAAAGCATTTAAAGTTGTGATAACAGCCTGTATGCGTAAATTGTTGACAATACTCAATACAATGCTAAGGAATCAGACATTATGGACAGAAGAAATAATTCTAAAAAATCCTTGAAATTAAACACAGCCGCTTCGTGGTGCAATATAAAAAAGGCCGGTGTTTACGCCGGCCTTTGTGTTTTTATTACCGCTCCATTATCCGCCGTCGCTAAAGCTATGGCGGACAGGCTGTCGCGGCTCTGTTTTATTTTCTTTTTCTAAACACCATCCCGCCGAGAGTGAGTAAAAGGATTGTTGCCGGTTCGGGAGCATACTCAACTATATAACCCATATCTCCGGTAACAATTGTGGTGTTTTGCTCGTCATTCCAAGTTCCTACCTTATTTGGATACCCTGGAATCTGTGCCCACATTAACAAAGCATTTTCGCCTTCCGAATACGAATTACTTGGTTCGCCAGTCCACCAATTTGAATAGATCCACGGCTCCCCCGTAATCCACTGCCAATTACCATCAGGTTCGGGGCTTCCATCAGGTTGCATTCCCCCAATCCATAAGTGGTGTGGAGTTGTTCCAAGAAGTGTAGCAACAAAAATATTTTCTTTCGAAGTTGTCATTGTAGCTAAATATCCATTAACACCAAGATATGACATGGTTTCTGCGCTTACTTTGGCTTGATCCCAGTTTGCGTCCATTGAGATCACTTCATACCAATGTCCATTGCCTCCATCTTCAACTGGCCATTGAACCGGAATTGCCTGTAAGTTTATTGCAAAACTAAAAACAAAAAGTAGAACCACCAGTGTTATCAATATTCTTTTTTTCATTTTATTCTTCCTTTCCAAAAATTGTTAATTGTGAATTCCAGTTTTGGTTCGGCTTACTCACCACAGGTCATGGGAATGACAGTTGACCGCGGACTTACGTCCTGCGGCTCTGAACCCTGCCATGGTGATGGCAGGGCTAACCGCGAATTAAATACAACAAAATGATTATAAAATCTCTATGATGAATTGATGAAGTGTTTCATTTTCCCATCCTCCTAAAAAATCTTCTTTTCCCAAGGCAGACAGTGTACAGAAAAAGTCGGGATTGTCAAGAAAATAGTGGGATTGAAAGGGGAATTTAAAAAGATTTCTCCGCTTCATTCGTCCTGCTCCGCCAAGGCTACGCAGGACTCATTTTGGTCGAAATGACAAAAAACCAGCCAAAAGCGCAAGTAAAAACTTGCGCGCGTAAAAAAAATTAAAAAATTTTTCTCCATATCAAATAAGCACTTACAAAAACACATCAAAGAATTTTCGGTCAATTTTCGGTAAAAACGCGCAAGTACCCAGTAAGGGTAGAGACGAATTGAAGATTGAAAAATGAAAATTGAAAATTTTAGGAATCGCCTTCTGTCTTCGCCAAAGGCTTCGACGCGACAGGTCGGCGATGGGATTTTTATTAAGGAATAATTTTATGGCGTTTGAATTTGCAGATTTTAAGAACGAATTAAATCCTGATTTTGTGGATTGGCTCGTCGATGAGCAATGGGTCGATATGCAGTCGCATTTCGGCAGGCTGTGGGACTATTATCAAAATCAGATGCATTCAACGGCAGGACTTCTGGCGGCAGATTCCAAACTTAACGAATCGGCACGGTTCTATGTGCAGGCACAGGAAATGGGTCTGCCGGCACGGATTACAGGAATCAAACGAAGCGAAACAAGCGGCCTTTTGGGCGGAAGAGCGGTCGCAGATATTGAACGTAAGGAAGTTGTTATCGAAAACGATATCGGCTGGCGAATCAACGCGATGGTGGATTTTCTATTCGGCAAGGGCGTTGATATTGTGAGCAAAGCGGAAGATAAAAATCGGTGCGGCGAAATCGACAAAATTATCAAGGCAATATTCTATGCAAACGGAGGAGTGAGATTCTTTCAGGATATGGCAACGCTCGGTGCGGTGTACGGTTTTGTGGATTGTGTTGTGCGGCCTGGGCAGAAAATTATGGATTATTATACGCGCGGGATAAACGAACCCAAACCACAGGGGGCGGGGCTAAACGAGCTTGTTTCGGACTGCGGTCTGGAACTGATTGAAGCGCCAAGAGCGTTGCCTGTTCTTGATGAAAAAGATTACAGGAAAATAAATTTTTATGTTCAGCATTTCATCGAGCAGAAAAACGAGGTGTCCGGCGAGGGGAATTTTCTTCGCAGGCTGTTGGGTGGCAGAGGCAGAAATTCGGCAAGGCGAGCGGCGGCGGTTACAGAGATAATTTCAGCGGATTTTTGGCAGAGGTATGAGGAAAAGCTGCTTGTGGCTGAAGGGCAGAATGTGATGGGCGTTGTGCCTGTCGTGCATATTCAGAATATCGCACAGCCATTGTATTACGAGGGGAGCAGCGATGTCGAGTCATTGGTCGCTTTACAGGATGAATTGAATACGCGATTGAGCGACAGGGCGAGCAGGATAACTTTTCAGGCGTTTAAGATGTATCTTGCGAAGGGGATTGAGGGCGTTGAGGGCAGGGTGGTTTCGCCTGGCAGGATTTGGTGTACGGATAATCCAGATGCGGCGATTGAGCAATTCGGCGGCGACGCGGCTATGCCGAGCGAAGATACGCACATCGACCAGATTCGCGAGGCGATGGATAAGGCAAGCGGGGTAACGCCTGTTGTTGCGGGTGTGCTGAAAGAGAAGGTTGGGAATTTGACAAGTGCAGTTGCACTGCGAATGACGCTTATGGGAATGCTGGCGAAGACGGACAGGAAGCGATTTATTTATGGGCAGGGGATAAGGGAAATTGCGGCAATGGTAATGCAGATGCTCGATACGACAGGAATTTATCCGAACAGCAAAGATGAAAGAAATTTTGATGTGATTTTTCCAAGTCCGCTGCCGGAGAATACGCTGGAGAAACTTAATGAGGCGAAACTGAAAAAGGAACTTGGTGTGCCGGGCGAGACGGTTTTGCGAGAGCTTGGATATTAAAATAATTTTTAGCCACAGAGTTCACAGAGGACACAGAGATAAAAAGTGAAAAACTAAAAGTGGAAAAAGAATACAGAATTCAGTAGGCAGTAGACAGAATGTGGAATCGGCTGCGCCGATGAATTTTAAAAAAATCTCGTGGACTAAGAGCCCACCCTACAAAACTGACAAATTAGCCACGAATGAACACAAATAAACACAAAGAATTGAAGATTGAAGAATGAAAATTGAAGATTTGTGGAATCGGCTGCGCCGATGAATTTTAAAAACCGCGTGGACAGCAGAGCTGTCCACCCTACCAAAAAAATGAAAGGTGAAAACGATGAGTCAGATAGACGCAGAAAAGATTGACGGTTCAGACTTCGACAAGCTCAGTCGAGCGACTGAACAAGAGCAGCGAAGCGAAAGGTTAGTCGATGTGAGCGAGGCGATTCGCTATCGCAAAAGGGCGCAGAGCGCAGAGCAAAAACAAACAACGCTTGAGCAGGAACTTAATCAGAGCAGAGCTGAAGTCGAGAGGCTTAATAAAAGTCTTTCAAATATGACGGTTGAACGGCAACTGATAGATAAGCTGTCGGCATCAGGAGTGCGCGACCTTGAGGCGGCAGTGATAATCGGCAAGGCAAGGCTTGAGGCTGATAAGCAGGCAACGGCAGCTGATGTTGTTGCGCAATTGAAAAAAGAGAAGGGCTATTTGTTTGCGGACAATAATTTTGCCGGTGCAGCAGGGAGTAAAACAAGCGGAGTTAAAGACCGGCTGTCTCCTACGGCAGGTTTGCTTGAGCGAACGGCTAAGAGAGCGGCAAAAACCGGCTCAAGAACGGATTTGCAGGAGTATCTGCGGACGAGAAGAAGTTTTATGTAAAAAGGCACAGAGGCACAAAGCCACAAAGGCACAAATAAAAAAATAAGTGAAAGGAAATAAAAATGGCATTTACAGGAAAAGCAACATATTCGGCAGGGACTAATCTGCCTGAACTTGCGGAAGATGTATCAGACCTTATCGGGATTGTGTCGCCTTATGAGACACCGCTGCTTGACGCGATTGGCGACCCATTGAGGCAGGCACAGAGTACATATCATGAATGGCTTGAAGATTCGCTTGTGCCTAACAAAGACACAATCAGCGATAGTTCAATCAGCGACCCGGAGAGCGAGACCAGTTTTGATGTCGCAAACGGCAGCAGATTCAGAGCGGGCGACCAGATTCAGGCTGCAGGAGCAAAAGAGCTGATGCTTGTTTCCGGTGTGAGCGGAAATACTATTACAGTGGTTCGTGGATATGCAGGCACAACCACTGAAAATATCGCGACCGGCCAGGTGATTAACATTCTCGGCAACGCAGCTTTTGAGGGCGACGACAAACCGGCTGCGAGATTTACCAATCGGATTCGGTGCGGGAATTACACGCAGATTTTTACCGCTTCCGTTGAGGTGAGCGGAACAAACATCGCGGCAAGTCATCTGGGACTTTCTGATGAGATGGATTATCAGAAATCGGAAAGACTGCGAGAGATGATTCGCGACCTTGAGAACACGGTAATCAACGGCGGTCAGCCTTCGGCCAATCCGCAGGGAACGGCATCTGTTCGCAGGAGTATGAAGGGAATTTTGCCGCATATCGCGACGCACCTTTATAACACCGGCGGTTCGGGTTTTCCGACAGGCACGGCTTTGACGGAGGAAATGATTAACTATGTTCTGCGGAAGATTTGGGAAAACAGCAGCGGCAGCGTTGATTTGATTGTTGTCGGCGGGTATCAGAAACGCAAAATCAATTCGTTCCTTACTGCAAGCAGAAGTTTCGGAGCTTCGGATACCGCTTACACCGATATGGTCAGCGTTTATGAGAGCGATTTCGGCGTTTGCAGAATCGTTACCAGCAGATACGTTCCGCAGGATGCTGTTTTGCTTCTTGATTCATCGAGAATCGGCGTATTGCCTCTTGCGGGCAGGAGTTTCCAGTTTAAACCACTGGCAAGCAGCGGCGATTATGAGTGCGGTCAGCTTATCGGCGAATACACGCTTGAGTTCAAGAATGAAGCTGCGCACGGTCTTATCAGAGGACTGGCGACGAACTAAAGTTAAAAACGAAAAGTGTAAAGTGAAAAACTGTGGAATCGGCTACGCCGATGAGATTTTAAAAGATTTCTCCCTGCGGTCGAAATGACAGGTTTTCAACAAAGCAAGGTTTTAAAAGTTCTCGGCTGGGTGCGGGGCATCTAAAACACAATGATTACATAAAGATTAGATAGTTCCGCGCCCGGCTGTTTTTAAAAAGGGTATAATAATGAATCCCGCACCTTTGAAAATATTCTTTTCAAATTTTGTAAAAGGTGCGGAATTTATGAAATAAATATAAGAAAGAAGGTGCGGGATGAATAGTTTTTCAAATGATGTTGATATTTTGCGGTATGAGCCGAGTTTGTTTGATGATTTGCTTTTCTCAAATCAGATTTTGGCAAGCGGAAGCGGCGGTGTTATCACAGGCACAACGTTCGCAGCGGCAGGTGCGAATTTCGTCGTGGCTCAAGTGTCGGCGGGAATGGTTATCTATCTGGCATCCGCTGACGGCGTGATTGACGGAGCTTATGAGATTGTTTCTGTCGGCGGTGCGACGGAGCTTGAGGTTTCGGTTTTGCGGGCTGATGAATCTGCCGCTCCAATTGCTCTGGTTGACGGCTCGGCAATAATATATCGGGTTTGCAGTTATCAGCCGCAGAGCAGCGAGGTATTTTTGCAGCTTGCAGCGCATTTTGATTTGAGGCCAGGCAGTCCCGATGGTAAGTACAGCGTTGACGATGTTCTTGACGTTTCGGTGTTGAGGCAGACGGCGGTTTATAAAACGCTGTCGATAATTTACGCGACTATTTGCGGCAGCGATAACGATGAAACGAAAAGTTTCTGGGAAAAGAGCCGATATTATACAGGCCTTTATGAAAAGGCATTGCAGCGATGCAAAGTATCCGTTGATTTAGGCGATGACGGCGTGAGTGATTCAATAAGCAGCGGTGCAAGTGTAAAATTAACGAGGGGTTAATATGAGAACTTGGCGATTTGTAAAACAGATTGATGTTTCTGTGCTTATTCAGCTTGTGTTTCTCGCTTCGCTGATTGTCGGGACGTGGGTTAATCTGCAAAACCAGCTTTTGCTTTTGAGGAGCGATATAAACCGGCTGCTGGAATCGCAAAAACAATTTCAGCAGCAGATTGAGGGATTGAGCAAGGCGAGTATTTGCTATGAATTTCGTCTGCGAGCTATAGAAAAACGCCTGCCGGATGCGGATATAGGTAAAGATGAATATTAGAGCAGTTTAATATTTTATGTTCGCTTTATGCCTGTTGCGGCTGCGCCCGGCGGCATCAGATTTGCTCGCGATATTTCAATATCACTGTGCAATCTTCTTTGCCGGGCTTGTCCTCACGACGGCCTAAATCTGAACATAAAAAATTAAAATGCTCTAAAAATAAAAGATAAAAAATAAAGGGCTAAAAAAAAGTCCCGCACAAGCGGGACTTCTAAGCTATCAACTAACAATCGCCAGCTATCAATTATTTTGCTGCTGCTCATCGCGGGGATGGGCGTTGTCATAAACCTCTTTGAGTTTCTTGGTTGTCAGGTGTGTATAAACCTGTGTCGTCGAAAGGGACTGGTGTCCCAAAAGCTCCTGAACGCTTCTCAAATCAGCTCCGTTATTGAGCATATGCGTTGCGAAACTGTGCCGCAGTGTGTGTGGGCTGATAGCAGGGTCGAGTCCCGCCATTTTCAGATACTTGTCCATCTTCCTGCGAACGCTTCTTGTGCTTAACCGTTTGCCGTGCTTATTGACGAACAGAACTTTGGAATCAAAATTTCCGTTGCTCTGCGCTCTTCTGTTGCGGAATTCCATATAACGCTGAACAGACTGAATGGCTGATGAGCCGATTGGAGTTAATCTTTCTTTTTTGCCTTTGCCGCGGATGTGCAGCACTTCGCCGAGGAAGTCAACATCTTCGATATTCAGGCCGACAACTTCGCTGACTCTTACGCCGGTGCTGTACAGCGTTTCCATAATCGCCCGGTCTCTCGCTCCCAGCCAGGTATCGGAAGGAGGGGTTTCGAGCAATGCCTTAACCTGTTCGTATTCGAGGAATTTCGGCAGTTTCTTATCCTGCTTTGGAGTGCGAACCGCCGTTACCGGATTAGCGTTAAGGTAGCTGCGTTTTACGAGGAATTTATAAAAACTTCTCATTGTCGCCAGCTTGCGCGCAATAGTCGATTTTGAGTATTGTTTATCGTTCAGAGACGCTATATACGCCCGAATGGTCTCGGTCGTTACCGCAAGCAGAAGCTGCTGAAGCTGCGTTTCGGTTTGGACGGCAACGCCACCTGCACCGCCGCCGGTGGAATCAGCGTTGTTTGAACTGTTTTGCAGATACCCGCAGAACTGTTCGAGGTCGGCGTGGTAGCACTTGCCGGTATGCTCGGAAAAATGTTTCTCAAAATTCAAGTAATCCAGAAATTCGTGAATGATTACACAATTTTCCATTTGTTTTAGTCTCCAAGCCGGATATTTTTTGCCAAAATTTTCATTTTTTTATATTCCAAATTGCTCAAATGCCTGATGTTCGGGGTCGCTTAAGAGCTTATCTGCTTCATTTATAAGAGTTTGCGTGAGTTTAAAACTCAAAACAGCCGCATCAAACCAGTCAAAATTGGTTTTGCTGTCTTTTGCCTGGCAAACCATCGCGTCCAAAAGCGTATCTTCGCAGCCTGCCTGATAGCGAAAAATAAATTTTTCGTTGCCCTTTTTCAGGACAAGCTGTCGTAAGTTCTGTTGTAGTTTTTCGCCCATAACATCATTCTAAATAAATACTTGTGTGTCTAATGACACAACGAGCCTACTTCAATTATCGGTCGCAAATGTCAGGCCGATAACTAAAATTTTAAAAATTTTTCCTGAATTATCTCAATTACCGAATGCTTGGCACATAAGCGTTATCGGTCATAAAGGGGCTTTTTCTTTAAGAAACAGTTGTAAAAGATTCCAACAAAGATAGTTATCAGAAGTCAGATATCAGATTTGGGCGGTCAGCAAAAATGCACAGGATTTTAGTAAAAAGCGGTAAAGATCAAGTTCTTTTATCGTTGCCGAGGTAATACAACTCACCTGCAGCTTATTATTCGTTATCACATCGTCACAGCCATACTGTAATTTGCAAAATGGTTGTAGCCAAGGGTGCAGTTTTATTTATTTCTCAAAAAGCTTATTTAGGATAAGTGTTTTATTTATAATGGATTGCGCCCGTAGCTCAATTGGATAGAGTCACGGACTTCGAATCCAAAACCCCCTCTATAAGTATCGCATCTACAACACCTTACCCCTTATTTTTTGCGTCAAAATAAGGATTGCAAGTGGTTAGCAAGTGGATAACAAGTCTATTAACAACTGGTTCACCACTGGCGACTGACGCATTTTTGACGCAGAATTTGGCCACTCATTTGGATTTTTCGAACTTGTGTGGCAATGGTTTTATGCATTGCCGACCAGCGAACTATTTTATTGTTCTGCTAATATTGGCGGAGAGGGCGTGATTCGATGCCCTCTTTCTGTAGCCTTATCAAAAACATGTATTTAACACTTAACTCCAATAAAAACAAAGATTTAGACTCTCTCGTTTCTTTACTATCCTCGCACGATTTTTTACTGTCTTGAACTCAATTTTGGGGACAGTTTGAGGACAGTGAGGAAATACGGCTCTTATAACGATGAATGGTTTTTTAGTAGAACCAGCATGATTTGAAACAATCTGGTTTTTGGACTTATGAATTGACAACGATTTGCCGATGTGGATAATAACATAACCATTTAATTGTAAGTGTAGGTGTTTTTATCCGTGAGAAACCATGAATATAAACAAGGGAAAAATCGGGCAGGCAAAGAGTATTTTCCAGAAACACGGCGGGATTCTTCGGGCATCCGATGCCTTCAAAGAAGGGATTCATCCCCGGACTCTGTATTTTATGCGGGACAATAACGAACTGGAAGTTCTGTGCAGGGGAACATATCGGCTGGCTGAACTTGAACCCATTGACCAACAGGATATAGTAACCGTAGCTTCCAAAGTAAAACCCGGCGTGATTTGTCTTATTTCCGCTCTTTCATTCCATGAAATAACAACCCAGATTCCTCACGAAGTTTGTGTCGCCATAAGTCGTACAATGGCATATCCAAGGTTGAAATATCCACCGACAAGGTTTTTTCGCTTTTCTGATGATGCTTTTCAGGCGGGAATAGAAGTCCATAAAATAAGCGGGATAGGAGTGAAAATATATTCGCCGGAAAAGACCATTGTGGACTGCTTCAAATACCGCAATAAAATTGGTCTTGATGTGGCGATTGAAGCCCTGAAATTCTGGAGGAAGAAAAAGAACGCCAGAATTGATAAGCTGGTAGAATATGCCAAAATATGCCGTGTTTACAACGTCATCAAGCCCTATGCTGAGGCAATGTTATGAGCCAGAAGAATATCAAGAATATCGCTGCTTCGGTTAGGCAAAAACTGCTGAATAAATCAAAGGAACTTTCTCAACCGTTTAATGAACTTCTGCAATATTACGGTATGGAGAGGTTTTTATATCGGCTTTCGGCATCAAAATATCAGGATAAATTTGTTCTCAAAGGAGCATTGTTGTTCACCGTTTGGCGGCAATCTGCGATTCGTTCTACCGTCGATATCGATCTGCTTGGAAAAGTTAGTAATGACCCTGATGATATTTCAAAAATCTTTCAGGAAATCTGCAATTTACAGGTCGAAGAGGATGGCCTGCGATTTGAAAGTTCCAGTATAACTGCCGAGCTAATAACATTGGATGCTGATTATCAAGGAATAAGGGTTCAACTATACGGCTATCTGGATACGGCAAGAATTCGCGTTCAGGTTGATATTGGTTTCTCCGATGTTATTACGCCAGGCTCTGAAGTATCCGATTATCCCACTATTCTGGATTCGCCCGTTCCACAGCTCAACTGTTATAATAAGGAAACTGCAATAGCAGAAAAGCTACAAGCAATGGTCAAGCTGGATATTCTTAACAGCAGAATGAAAGATATTTACGACATCTGGATTCTCTCAAGGCGTTTTGAATTTGATAGTGTGTTCTTGGTGAATGCAATTATAAATACATTTAAACGACGAGGAACAGAGGTAACGGCAAATATCATAACCTTTACAGAGCAGTATTATCACGACGAAGAAAAGATAGCTCAATGGAAGAGTTTCCTCAAAAGGTCAAAAGTATCCCACATTCCAACAGATCTTGAAGAAGTCGTTGGTTATGTTAAAACCTTTCTTTTGCCAGTATTGGCCAATATCGCAGAGGGTAATAAATTAAAAAAGATTTGGAAGCCGGAATTGAAAGTGTGGCAATAGGCATATCTTAAAAAAACCTCTGCCGAGAGTAAGCTTAAGAGCTAATCGTGAAAAGCATTTGTTCATTTCACACTGAACCAGTACGGTCTTTGTATTTGTAAACTTACCAAAGGTCTGAAAAGGCACATTGCCAAAAGAGATATGTACCGGAAGAGCCAAATTATCAACAAAATGATGGAATGCGTCAAAAGTAACTGACGCAAAAGTGACGCAAATGGCCGTTTTCGGGGATTTCCCGCTCAAGAGACTTGACAATAATCGCATCAAGTGGTTATACTGCAACAACTTAGATTTCGACGCGCCCGTAGCTCAATTGGATAGAGTCACGGACTTCGAATCCGAAGGTTACAGGTTCGAGTCCTGTCGGGCGCAATTGCTTTTTCAGGCTGAAAATGCGGTATACTCGCACCAAAAGCCGTTTTTGTCGCGTTCTGCGTAATCTCTTTTTTTACCAAATTTTGTCCACACTTTCCGCTGTTTACTTCCTTTTCCCCACCTTTGAGGGCAAGTTGGGAGCAAAGTAAATCCGCGGCTGAATCGTATGTTCCAGTTTTTTGATACTCGGCTTGATTCTTTTTTGGTTCGGTCATATTTATCGTCGGCAACGCATCCGCGGCGGCTTGCGAGCTGGCGGGTGTCACCCTGGCATATGTGCCAAACGTCAGTCGTGGATCTGAATGTCTTGCCAATTCCTGTATCAACTTCAACGGAGCGTTACTCTCGGCCAAAAAGCTGATGTAGCTGTTTCGCAAAGAATGGAAAAGTATTGGACGGTCAGCGTAATCTTTTATCGGTAGCCCAGCGGCCAAAAGGTCGGACTTAATCATGGCAGCAGGACGGTCGTTGGAGGTAAAATTAGGAAACACCTTATTGCTATCGCTCTCGCCTCGATCTGCTTTCCATTGGGCAAATAAAGCCGCTGTCGGCCTCGGTATAGGCTGGCTGGCATCCTTATGGTTTTTGGTTCGGCCGCCATCGACATTTACGGCGGTGTTATCACCGAAAATAAAGTCTTTCCACCGTAGCGTTAAGAGTTCGTTACGTCTGTATCCTGTGGAACCCGCCAGCAAATATAACATCCCGCGTTCATGGCCAGACATATGCCGTATCATACCACCCTGCATCGTAGTTTTTATCAGTGTTTCAAACTGCTCTCGCGTCAATGCTCCTCTTTGCTCTGCTTCGGCATGTCGCTTCTTCATGTGCTCCAGGGGGTTCTTGTCGGCTCTACCATCCACCACGAGCCAGTTGAGGAATATTTTAAAAGCCGTCAAGAAGTGATTTCTTGTCGAATCGGTTAAAAGTACCGGCTTTCGGATGGTTTTCTTCTTGCCATCGACATCGACCTCGTGAATTAGCTCACACTTTTCACTTTGGACGGTATTCAGAAATCGTATGAGCTTGTCGCTGCTCACGTCTTTGAGATAGAGGAATTTGCAGTCATTAAGTATTTTTTCTATCCTATGCTGTGTTCCCTCGATGTGCGTCTTACTCCTGCCAGCGGCAGTCATCATCCTAACAAAAGCCTCAAGGTGATTTTTTAGCGATACTCCGCCGGCCATATATTTTGATTCAACAATCCCATGCCGTACAAACTGGTTTTTTAACATCGGGTCTGTGCCCTCAATGAATCTGAGCAGCTCCACATCCAACGGCGTGTTGGCGACTTTATATCGTATCAGCTTTTCAATCATCTTGCCCAGTTCAGAGGTACTGCTCTTGCTGGCAAAGCCTCTATAACGCCGCACCTGTTTATTGTGGTCTTTGAATTGCAAATAGAAGCGACCACATTCTTTGGTCTTTCCGTCCTGTTTGTACATTGGTTTGAAAATTCTCATATTTCACCTGCCTTTTTCGTAGTTATTACAGACAACATAGTACCACAATAGTTATTATTGTCAACCCTAAACATCGTAAATTGTAACAATTCATCGTTTTTTTGCTCATTTTCCCACCTTTTGCAATTGCTCAAACTTCTCCCGTGTCTTTGGGCAGTCCATCTCGATCCATTTGAGCCATTTTCGTTTGTTGAACATAATTTTTGCACCGATTTGAATTGGCGGCACCGGAAAGTCAGGTTTGGCCGTCAGTTCATAGAGGAAACTCCGACTAATCCCCAGTAGTCCAGCCGCCTCGCGAACATTGAGCAGCAATTTGTTGTCAGCGTTATTCTGCATCAGCCACCTTTTCCATGCGTTCATCACTGTCCCATGGCCGCATCCAACCGAGCAATGTTTCTACAGATGCGGGTGTGGGTGTGTATTTTGCCTTGGCCTCGGCCAGCGACCATGCATACACACTGCGTTTCAAACGAATATCTGGAAAATACCTGGTACACAAGACCGCGATGTATTCATGCCCGCGGCACATCAGTTTCCAATCGCAGATTTTGTCCAGAGCGATAAAGCCATCATATTCCTCACACAGCAATTGCTGGTGTGCGGTATTTAATTTTTGAAACGTTTGCACCATGGCCCTTGTGAGCCAGTCGGTATCGAGATTGACGATGTGCGGGAGGAAGGCATCTGCCCACTCAAAATTATATTGCTGCGCCATCGACCAGATGGACATAAGCAAATCCCACCAGAACAAATGCCGCAGAGGATTATCGAACAATTGCTCTGTCTGCTGGGGTGTTAATTTGGGCTGTGAATAGTCGGCAAAAACCTCTGGAGAGGTGTCACTGCTGTCACTGGATGTCACCCCATTTTTCCTATTGTTCTCTATATATATACTACATATACTATTTCTTTCTTTTATTATACTTTTCATTCTTTCTAAAGAAAAGGAGTGACACCCAGTGACAGACGCATTTTCAATACTGCCAGTTGCGTTTTTCTGTCTCTCCATTGAGGGGTGACTACCCAGTGACAAGTGGTGACAAATCGTCTTAGTAAGCATTGTAAACCCCCGAATCATAGAATTCTGAATCGACTTTAAACGTTAACCCATCGTACACCCAGTGACGCGCTGCGCCCTTGCGTTTCTGAATTCGCTCAATATTTGGGAACAATTTTTTGACTGCCAGGCCAAGATTTTTGTCGTTCTTAACACCGAAACCATTCGTCTTGCACCATGTCTCATAGCAGGTTCGAAGCACTTTGCATGGCACAGAAAGCTCGGCAAGAGTATTCGGTTCAAAGTTCTCTTCCAGGAAAGAGTATTCCGGATGCATTTCTTTTTTATATTCCCGCACAGCGCTTTTACAGACATCAGGAACAACGAATGCGCCATTGACAAGGCTGCGGGCACCTTCCAATGCCCACTTCAAAACACCAGGCATTTCGGTTGCCATAATCTTGTCCTGCAAACCGTAAATCCGCTTGTCTTCCGGGATGATATATTTAAATGGCACCATGAGCATTCGACGCCAGACACCTTCCGAAGAGTCTTTGAATTTGGGCAAATGATTAGTCGTAATCATAATTTTCGCGGTTGGATATGCAGTAAACGGCTCTTTGTAAATCTTTTTGAACTGGTACATCGTACCGCCGGTGTAATGCTTGAGTGCGTTCTCGATAGCAGGGTCTAAAATGGCTTCCTCAGATTCATCGCAGATATTGAGCAGTTTGCCATAAGTATCTGAAATCAAATGAATCTCATCGAACTGTTCAAGCGAAACAAACGATACGTTTTCTACGCCGATCATATGCGTCAGTACATCGGCATAGACAGTTTTGCCCGTGCTGGACTCACCATATATGAGCATGAACCGCTGCTGGCTTCTGTTATGCTTCATAAGGCAATAACCCGCCCATTGCTGCAATAGGGAACACATCTCAATATTTGAATTGGTCACATCTAATAGATAATTGAGCCATAATTCTGAATCTACTTCCCCGTGCCATTCATACGGCAGATAGCTGAATGTGTAAAAGTCTTCATTGAGCGGAAGGAATCTGTAAGGATAGGTGCTCCAATCGAGCAGACCGTTTTTGAGTGGAATGATAAAGCGAGTATCGAGCACGCCGCCTAATGAACATGGTGCAGCCTGGCCCGGCCTCAGATGAACGCTGTCGGAATCTCGCAGCCATGCCATTATATTGCCGATGAAACCTCGTGTTTTATGATTTCTGTCGGGTTTAATTTTGATGTGGGTATAGGTGCCATCTTCCTGTTTGAGGCGTTTTTTTATACGGACTTCTGTTGCGATGAACTGACGGATGTATTTTTCGACTTCTGTATCATGCGGCACACGTTGATATTTGCTTTTATGAAAAATAGACCAGCCATCGATGGTGTTGTAGCGATGCCGAACACCGCATTTGTCAATGCTCCATTTCTCAAACTCCCTGGAAAAGGTATCGACCTCATCATTATCAAGAACAATATGTGTATTTTTACCATCGGATAATGGTTCGGTTTGAGCATCATCGTCTTGTATCCATTGTTTTGCGCCTGCCATGAGTTTGTCGAGGTCGTCTTTGGTGTGCCCATCGTTGCAAATATAATCGTAGAGGTCGTTACCATGGTCTTTTTTGAGTTCATACGGCAGTTCAACAACATTCACCGACTTTGCAACAGCAAGAATTGCAGATGCTGCACGCACAGCGGCTCGGACGCCGGCATCATCTCTATCCATGACGATATAGACGTTTTTGTCTTTGAATACCGGTAGCCACGTATCGTACCATGTGGAAGCGCCGCCGCTGGAGGCGGTGGCGGCATAGCCAAGCGAAATGGCCGCCAGGGCATCACGCCATGCTTCGGCGAAAACAATTGTCTCCGGCTGCTCGTCCGTGAGCGTTTTTAGTCCGAAGAGCCCATGGACTGAGCCGGAGACGATTGGGTATTTAACACTTTTGCCATTACCAAGAATGATTGGTGCGCCATCAAATCGACAGCGAAGCCACCCGCATGCTTTTGATAGATTATCAGGTTCAAATGCCGGAATCAACATTAAAGGCTCGCGGGCGTGTGCATACGGTGCAAATTTCAGTAACGCCTCACGACTTATCTGTTTGGCGGAGCAGACCGATGTTATTTCAGCGTCGGTCATAGGCCGAATGTCGTTTTTTGTTAGTTTCAGATTAGGCTGCTTTGGTGGCGTGGAATTTTGATTATCATTGTGGAGACCGTGTTCCTTGAGCATCTGATAAATGCCCTTGGTATCGAGGTTTGGCATCATGATTTCAACCAGCCGCCAAGGGTTGCCACTGGCACTACAGACCTTGCAGTGCCATAGTCCTGTCTCTGGTGCTACGTGGCAGTGCTTTTCCTTGCCGCACTGCGGGCAGTCGATGACCAACTGTGAGCCTTCCTGCTTTACCTGCAATTCTAAGTAATTTAGTAAATCCCTTATCATCTTATAGTCTCTGTCTCACGATGATACTGTTTGTCCTTTGCAATATATCCATCAGATTCGCTCATTATTTCTTTCGCCATACCCGGCATTAGCATCACCAAAAATGCGTACCACAGGGCCACAACCAATCGCTTAAATTTATTCATTGTGACCTCCAGCTTGGCATAAAGGCATCAGGATCGGTGTCGGCATTGTCAGAGACGGCGTTACCTACCCCGATATGTTTTGGATCGCAGATCTCGCATCTGTTCTTGACACCTTTTTTGAGTCGATCAAGGCTGACCCGCATTGGCTCGCCGCAGTCTACGCAGAAGTCGCGGTAAAAACGCGAACCGGGGATTGACTGGCCTCGCTTTTCCATTATTGCCCTCCTCTCTTTGCGATAATATTTTTAACTTCATCTAAAGAGGTAACGATATACACCTCACCGCCTGCACAATGGATGCGCTCACGCTGGATATCCTGGAGCCGAGTCGGCTTTGCACCGAGTCGCTTGACCTCGAAGCCGATGAATAGACCGTTCGTCGATAGAATGCCGCTCGGCCGTCTCGGCCAGTGTCAGCAACATTTCGTTTTCTATGTTCATTGCCATCGCAGTCGTCCTTTCATCTGCGGGCAATTCTGACATAAAACAAAAATGCTTGTGGCGGGTTAAGGGCGGATTAATGGCGGGTTTTGGGAGGTTAATGGCGGGTTAATGGCGGGTTTTGAGGTTAATGGCGGGTTAATGGCGGGTTTTGAAAAAAAAAGTGAAAATTGGCATAGCATTTGCATATATAGCGAAATCGGCGCGCAGTATCTATGTGTGACCATATTCTCAATTGTTAATGCCGCAGATTTTTAGTGGTGGCCGCACCTTTTCCAGTGAGAGTCCAGCCTTTGCGTTTTGCGCTATAGGGTCTGCAAACAAAACCCATGGCCTCAAGGCGTTTAAGGCTGTTTGTCACAGCATCTTTGCCGTAGCCAGCGGCACCTTCGATTTCTACTCTGAGCATGTTGGCCTCAGGATTTTCAGACATGGCCTGCAATATGTTGCTATCTATTTTGGTTAACGTTTCAACAGGCGGCTTCGCCTTTGATTCTTGAATTTTCGGAACTTCGATTATCGGCACTTTTTGCCAATCTGCGCGCAATGGTGTCGTATTCGGTGTGATGGCAGATTGGGGGAATGTGCGGAAGGTTAGATGCAAACGCACCATGATATTGTCAAACAAGGCTCTGGCAAGGTCAAGAAGGCGTTCCTCTTCAAATGCAATGACCTTTTTGGCTTGCATACTGCTATTTCTGCCGCTGGTACACAATGCCGCAGCGCCTTTTAGTCCTAAACCTGTTATTGCATGCCGGGCATCATCCGGCGTCAGTTCTAATTCAATATTAAGCACCTGGCATATTGCCTCAATAACGGGCCAGGAACTCTTGAGATATGCCAATACTGCTGTTTGCTTGTACGAATATTTAGAATTTGATTGCTCATTCTTATGGTCGGCTACATAACAGAATTCCCTGTAAATGGTTTTGAAGTGTTCATATTCCGCCTGTGTGCAAGGAAGCGGCTGTTTTACAACATCGACTGCCATACGGTATCCCTCCTAATTTTGATGTAAACTCACAACCAGGAGAGCTGAATCGCCACGCGCAAACCACGCCACTTTCAGTGTTAATAATGCAATTTCACACTGATCGGATGTCTCTTATGAAAATGATATTATGTAGAGCAGACATTATATATATGTGGCACATGAAATATCTTTCATGATTCAGAGGCTTCGGTTTGACAGCCAGAACATCCGGCCGAGGTCGTTTCCGCCTTCCTGGTTTCATTATTTTGAATGTATCAAATGCAATAAGAAGTGCAAGCATCATTCGGCAAAAAAATATTAACATCTCGTAAACGCAAGTAGCAGAAAGAGATATGAAAAAAAATATTTAGGGAAAAGATGATGGTGGTATTTGCATGTTGCGAGGGAGCATTTTAATGTCGCGGCATTGCAGAATATAACTATTGAATAAGTTGAAACATCAGAAAATTTTCAATCCCAGACATTGAATATGGTGTTTTTTTGGCATATCCTACTTTACACGACTGGGTTTGAAAAAAATTGCGAAACGTATATTGACATTTTTTAACAAATGGCATGTAATATACGTCAAATACACTCGGTCAGCCACCGTGGACGGCGATTATGTGGCAATTTAAGCTTCTACTTTTTTCTTCATACGGGACGATGGTATCCCCTTTGAAAAAAATGGATGGCTTGATAAAGGAACTTTCCGGGCAGATAGAAAAAGAAACCAAGTTTAACAGCGAAACAAGACAATAGTTTCCCAGAATAAGTTTCAATGGAGCAGGGATGAAAAATAATTTTAATTTATCTATGGACATTGCGACAGTAGGACGATATAATGTACACAGTAAACCCGTCGGGCCTCTGCCACAAGGCATGCTATCTCTCGGCGGGTGTTTTTTTAGGTATAGCAGACCTGCCGGGCTTCTGTCGAAAGACAAGCTCACTTCGGCAGGTTTTTCGTTTTATAGGGGAGAATTATCGTGAACTATATAAAACCTCCTCTGACTTTAGAGCAGCAGGCCGAACTTATTCTATCTCGTGGAATGACCGGCGATAAATCCCTGATAATCGAACGATTGTCCGCCGTAAATTATTACCGGCTAAGCGGCTACTGGTTTCATTTCCGTCAGCCTGACCACAGGTTTAAACCCGGGACAACTTTTGAAAATGTCTGGCGGCGATATGTCTTTGATCGCCATTTGCGACTTCAGATTATGGATGCTGTTGAGCGGATTGAAATTTCCGTTCGAACACAGTTGGCTTACCATCACGCCCATCGACACGGTACTTTTGCTTATGCAACCAATCCCGCTTCATTTCCTAAGCTTGATTCGGTGGGCTACACAAAATTGATTGATCGTATCACCGAAGAAACCAAACGGAGCAGGGAAGTTTTTGTGAATCATTTTCATAAGAACTATGGCGATGCGCATTCTTACCTGCCCATCTGGATGGTCACAGAGGTGATGACGTTTGGAACCGTACTTTCTTTCTATCGAGGTTCAAGCCACAAAGTCAAACAAGGGATCGCTTCAATCTTCAGACTTCCCGATACGGTCTTTGAATCATGGTTGCTGTCTTTAAATGCCATTCGGAATATCTGTGCCCATCATGGCAGACTATGGGATCAGGTTCTCGGTTATAAGCCGTTGATTCCTTTAAAGGGCGATTACCCGGATTGGCATCAGCCGGTCGAAGTTGCCAATAATCGGATATTTGGTGTTCTGACGATATGTAAATACTGTCTGGACAGAATCGCCCCGCAAAGCCGCTGGCCAAAGCGATTACAGGAGTTGTTGGCGGAATATCCTGATATACCTCAAATAAATATGGGCTTCCCCGATGATTGGCAAAGTTGCACGATATGGAAAACATAGTGAAAAGAGAAAAATTAAAAGTTAATAAATTCACTCTTTTGTCAATATAATCGTGAAAAACTCTAAAAAAGCACTGTTTAACACGGTTTTGCACATTGTGTATTCAGAGCCGCAAATGTAAATGAGTAGTCGCTTAGCCCCGGCTAATATACAGTTGCGGAAAGCTTGCTATTACGCAACCGCCACTCGAAACAGTTAGTTCATCGCCATTGGCTTTTAGTCTCAGGAATAATATTTCTCTTTTTTTTCCGTTGCACGGTCTTCCCGGACAATCGCAATTATACGCTGCAACCTCGGCTTATCGACGACAAATAACATAACTTATTCTTATATCTTTCTTAATGCCGCTATGAATTGGCCGGTCTGCGCAGAAACGGTTGCAGTATCTCCTGACCTCGTGGTCCGATGTATATCATGCGACTAAAGCCGTGATGAGCTGTCTTGTGCTGGACAGGGCGGTATACCTGATTTAGTGCTTTTGTCAAATTCACCTTATCCATACCGCTGTCACAAGGGGTATTTGTGAAAACTATTATCGGCAATATAACGGCAATAAAAGCGATATTTCTATTGAAGGTTATGTACAAATACGGTATAATAGACAGTAGTTGATGTGTCTATAACTAATTCAAAAACAAGAAATTGAGTTCTTATGCATAGAAAATCAAAGTCGCTGTGGAATCCATTATATTCTATAAGTCCCGCAATTGTGCGTGGCCTGATGGAAATTGAGGCGGCCAAAGCAGTGGTCGAAAACACTCCTCTTACACCTGCTGTTGAGACCGAGCTGCGATACAAAGCACGTGTGCGTTCGACGCATTATTCTACACGCATTGAGGGTAATCGTCTTACCTTAAAAGAGGCGCAGGATGTTATCGAAAAAAAGAAGACTAATTTGCATGGCCGCCAGCGGGATGTTAAGGAAGTACGCAATTACTGGGATGCCTTACTCAAAGTTGAGGATTGGGCAGCCAGGAAGGTTGATTTTAGCGAGGATTTGATTCGCCGGCTCCATGCTATTGTTGAAAAAGGATTGCGTTCAAAACCAACAGCTTACCGCGATGGTCAAAATGTCATCCGCGATTCACAGTCAGGCGGTATCGTGTATATGCCGCCGGAAGCAAAAGACGTTTCGTTACTTATGACAGCAATGGTGCGGTGGGTACGTAAGGCAGAAAAAGAGAATATCCCTGTGCCAGTTATCGCGGCTCTTGTGCATTATCAGTTTGTGACCATTCATCCCTATTATGATGGTAACGGTCGTACCGCTCGGCTTTTGGCGACATTTATTCTTCAGCGAGGTGGGTATGGATTGCATGGCTTCTTTTCTATGGAAGAACATCATGCCCGTGATCTTGCCAGCTATTATAAATCTCTTGTGGTGCATCAGCACCATAACTATTACTATGGCCGAGCGGAAGCGGAACTGACAGGATGGGTCGAATATTTCATTTCCCTTTTGGCAAGGGTATTTACACAGGCAAAAGATGAAGCCCTCCGGCTTGGCAAAACTGGCATACCTTCCGAGCCGGAAAAACTGCGACGGCTCGACCACAGGGCACGTGTTGTGTTGGCGATATTTGCAAAAAAAGATACTATTACTGCTAAAGATGCCGCTGAAGGACTTGGACTTTCCAATCGTATGATGCGTATCTTGATGCAGCAGTGGGCTGAGGATGGATGGCTTACTATTGTTAACATGTCCAATCGCTCCCGCTCGTATGGTTTATCGGCAAATTATCGGCAATTTGTCGGCAATGTAACGGAAAAATAACGACAGCTTAATTAACGCTTAATTATGTGGTGCAAAATTCAACGCAGCAGGGCATCGCCCCTGTTTGTGTCAAGGTACTAACTGAAAAAAACGGAACTATTAATCCCAACGGGTACGCAGACCAGCAAGATTCATGCCCATGGGGACTTAATTTGCTAAAAATACCATATTTCGCAATATCTTGCGAAATATGACTTGATTTTTAAACTAAGTCGCGTAATATTACGATAATAGAAATGGACAAATCACGCTTTATTAAGGATTATGCCATGAAAATAGAAAATCAAACCACCCCAGAAACGATCATTATGGAACTGGGGAAACGAATAGCTAAACTACGGATTGAGCAAGGGATAACCCAAGCTCAGGTTGCAGAGCGAGCCGGTGTGGCCAAGCGAACCATCGAGCGAATCGAAGCTGGCGGTGATATACAGTTGACAACGCTTATTCGCCTGCTGCGTGTATTGGATTTAGCTGGCCACCTGAACCTGTTAATACCAGAGGTGATGCCCTCACCCATGGAAATGCTCAAACATCAGGCCAAGCCGCGAAAACGAGCGGTAACCAAAAAAATGAACAGGCCCAAAAAGTCGTGGAAATGGGGCGATGAACTATGAGTACAATTGCGGAAGTAAAAATCTGGGGTTCAACCATTGGGGCAGTAGTACTGGAAGATGGTCAGCGGATAGCATCGTTTCAGTATGATTCGGATTTTGCCCGGAGCGGTATTGAAGTATCGCCGCTGATGATGCCATTGTCAGATAGAGTCTATTCATTCCCAGCTTTGGCACAAGAAAGTTTTCATGGTCTCCCTGGTTTGCTTGCAGACTCACTCCCAGATCGATTCGGAAATGCCCTGATTGATGCATGGCTTGCCAAACAGGGACGGGATTCAAATTCACTAAACACGGTCGAACGCCTTTGTTATACTGGCTCACGTGGTATGGGCGCTCTTGAATTTGTTCCGTCGACCGGGCCGCAACCAACAAAGGATAATTTGCTTCAAGTGGATCGATTGGTCAAATTGGCCAGCGAGATACTGACGCATCGGGACAGCTTACAGATCAACTTGACCGAAGAAGTCAATGTCGAGGCAATGTCTGATATTCTGCGTGTTGGTACATCTGCCGGCGGAGCTCGTGCCAAGGCTGTCATTGTGTGGAATCCCAAGACTAATGAAGTCCGTTCCGGACAACTCAATGCCGACGATGGCTTTGAGCATTGGCTGATCAAATTTGACGGGGTCAGCAATAATCGTGATAAAGAATTGGCCGATCCAAAAGGATACGGCATCATTGAATATGCTTATTCAAAGATGGCTACCGACTGCGGTATTACAATGAACGATTGCAGGTTGCTGGAAGAAGGTGGACGCCACCACTTCATGACCCGCCGATTTGATCGACTCGCTCAAGGGGGCAAGCTGCACATGCAATCTTTAGCAGCGCTGGCACATCTGGATTTCAACCAACCCGGCGCCAACAGTTACGAACAAGCCTTCGATGCAATGCGGCGATTGGATTTGTCTGCTCTCGCAACTGCG